>NZ_JBANBA010000062.1:0-55261 GCF_059803475.1 Bradyrhizobium sp. UFLA05-89
CTGCGACGATGTCCGTGCTGTACTGCTCTCATCCAAAGACGTACCGTGCGGATGATTTTATGACACAGTAAGATTAGAGCGTCAACGCGCGGATGCCGCCCGGCCGCCCGCGAGCCGGTCGTCGACGGCATAAAGGCTGCAATCGGCTGCCCATTTGCCGCAGGCCGCGAGCGCATCGCGCTGCGCGTCGTCGGTCGTGGCGCGGCCGGAACGCCAGCCGAAGGCGCCTCTGGGTGCGACCGCGAACGCCTTGTGTGGATTGATGCTGGCGAGATAGCGCGCAAACTCGTCCTTGCCCGAGCCCGAGAGCTGTCCGGGCGCCGGCAGCGGATCCGGCGGACTCAACGTCTCGCTGCTGCCCAGCCCGCGCTCGCGCAAGAAGGCATCGACCAGCGGTGTCCAAAGTGGGCGCGTCACGGTGGAATAGAGATAGTGGCCGTCATCGCCATAGGCGGGCGCATCGATGAACTTCGCGTTGCCGCCAGCGCTGCGGAACGCATCGTAGAAGCGATGCGCCAGCACTGGCGCGAAGAACAGATCGTTTGCGGCATAGACCCACAGCATTGGCAGGCGCGAGGTCTTGCCGAAGGTCGCGAAGGCCTGCACGAGGTCATCCGCATTGCAGACGAAATTGTCGCTGGAGGAGCCGCGGCCGCCGGCAAAGCTGACCGCGGCGACGAGCCCTGGTGGGGCCTGCGCAGTCAGCGCCACGGTGGCAAGCCCACCCGCGGAATGACCGACGGCGATCATGCCGGTCGTCGTGACGTCGCTCCGCCGCGCCATCGCATCGATCGCAGCGCGCAGGTCCGCAACCGCAATGGCGGTGGCCGGCAGATAGGCGGCACGAGCGCAGGGGCCCAGGCTGTCGACCCGGTCGCCCGGCGAGGTGCCATAGCCGCGCCGCAGCACGATCAGCGCGGCAAATCCGCGCCGGGCAAACTCCAGCGCGATGGCGTAATATTTGTGCGCCGACATGGTCGCGCGGTCGTCGAAGTCTCGCGGTGTGCCATGGCTCAGCAGCGCGAGCGGATAGCGCTTGGGCGCTGCGGGCCGCACCAGGAAGGCCTCGAGCCCCTGCGGCCCGGCCGCCGCCATCGGGATGCGGAGATCCTCGGCGTAGAACTCGGCAGCATTCGCGTGAGCGGCTAGGCCCGCGATGACGAGCAGGCAGAGCACGGGCAAAAGCCGGCGCGCGAAGTCCATAGGCGGGATGATTCTCCGTGACCGCGCGTGACCATAGCAGAGCCGCACGATCCGGCGAACGGACGTTCACCGGTTTTGCCAGCGGCCGGCCAGCTTCAATCGCTTACTTCAGCGTCTGAAGGTAGGCGATGACGTTGCTGCGCTCTGTGGGGTCCGGCAGCCCCTTGAAGAACATCTTGACGCCATGGACGTCGCCTCTGGGATCGGCGAGATAGGTGTCCAGGGCGCCCGGTGTCCAGACCTCCTTGTTGGCCTTCATCGCCTCCGAATAGGCGAAGTCGGGGACGGCGGCTGGCTTGCGGCCGACGACATTCCAGAGGCTCGGGCCAACCTTGTTCACCCCGATCACACTCGCGTGGCAGTTTGCACAGGTTCGCTCGAAAACGGTCTTGCCGGCGGCCGGATCGCCCTCCGCGGCGAGAGCTGACGAGGCGAGGCTTGCCAGCATCAGCGCAAAAATCTGACGTCCAATCATCTCGAGTCTGCTCCCCTTGGGACCTGCCGGTGAAAGTGCTGCAACTCCCGGCACTTCAGTGATCAAACGGGAAGCAACCTGCCGGTGCGGCGCGGCAACGTCTTTGTCCTGCATCAACCGACATCCGGCACCAAAGTATGAGATCGCCCATGGACGATTGCCGATGGATCGTCCCGTGGTGGATGGGCGTTGTCGGCTGATCGTAGGCTGGCGCGTGGCTTTTGCCGGTCCGGTAATCGGCTTGGCGACGGCCGGACCGATGGTATGGTGTTCGAGGCAGTCGTTTGAAGGTGCGAGGAGTTGCAGTGGCAAAAGTCGATCCCGCGGCGGGTAAGCCGGTTGCGCCGAGCGCGCTTGCCAATGTTCCAAGGCTTGTCACGGCCTATTTCGCCAACAAGCCGGATCCGGCCGATCCGGCTCAACGGGTGGCATTCGGAACGTCAGGCCATCGTGGCACCTCGCTGAAGAATTCGTTCAACGAGGGCCATATTCTCGCCACGACGCAGGCGATCTGCGACTACCGGCGCGAGAAGGGGCTGACCGGTCCCTTGTTCATCGGCATCGACACCCACGCGCTCGCCGAGCCCGCGCTCGTCAGTGCGATCGAGGTGTTCGCCGCCAACGGCGTCGACGTCATGGTTGACCAGGCCGGCGGCTATACGCCGACGCCGGTGATCTCGCATGCGATCCTGTCCCATAATAGGGGCCGGACGAGTGGCCTCGCCGACGGCGTCGTCATCACGCCGTCGCATAATCCCCCTGAGGACGGCGGCTACAAATACAATCCGCCGCATGGCGGTCCCGCCGACACCGACGTCACTGGCGTCGTCGAGAAGCGCGCCAACGCCTTGCTCGCCGATGGGCTGAAGGGCGTCGCGCGGATGGATTACGCGAAGGCGCGCAAGTCGTCCTCTGTCCACGCTTTCGATTTCGTCACGCCTTACGTTGCCGATCTCGGCAATGTCGTCGATCTCGCGCTGGTCAAATCGGCCGGCGTCAACATCGGCATTGATCCGCTCGGCGGCGCTGCCGTGCATTACTGGCAACCGATCATCGAGCGCTACGGCCTGAAGGCGACGGTGGTGAACGAGGCGATCGATCCGACCTTCCGGTTCATGACGGTGGATTGGGACGGCAAGATCCGCATGGACTGCTCTTCGCCCTACGCCATGGCGAGCCTGATCCACATGAAAGATCGCTTTGACGTCGCCTTTGCCAACGACACCGATGCGGATCGCCATGGCATCGTGACGCCGACCGGCGGACTGATGAATCCCAACCATTATCTTGCGACCGCGATCGCCTACCTCTTCGCGCACCGGCCGCACTGGGGCAGGGATGCCGCGATTGGCAAGACCGTGGTCTCGAGCTCGGTGATCGATCGCGTCGCCAAGAAGCTCGGCCGCAAGCTGGTCGAGACCCCGGTCGGCTTCAAATGGTTCGTCGATGGCCTCGTCACCGGCTCGTTCGGATTCGGCGGCGAGGAGAGTGCAGGGGCCTCGTTCCTCAAGCGCGACGGCACGGTGTGGACCACCGACAAGGACGGCATCATCCTCGGCCTGCTTGCGGCCGAAATCCTGGCGAAGACCGGCCGCGACCCGAGCCAGCTCTTTGCCGATCTCACCGCCGAGCTCGGCGTGCCCCATTATGAGCGCATCGACGTCGCCGCCACCTCGGCCCAGAAGGGCGTGCTGAAGTCGGTGACGCCCGAGCAGCTCGGCCTGAAAGACCTCGCCGGCGACCCCGTCCGGGCCACGCTGAGTAAGGCGCCCGGCAACGGCCAGCCCTTCGGCGGCATCAAGGTCGAGACCGACTACGGCTGGTTCGCCGCGCGGCCCTCCGGCACCGAGGATGTATACAAGATCTACGCCGAGAGCTTCCGCAGCGCCGATCACCTCCACCGCATCCAGCAGGAAGCCCAGGCCGGCCTGAAGAAAGTCTTCGGGGCGTAATTCTTCTGAGAGGGCGAGCCTCTCGACCTCCATGGCGACGGCCTGCTCCCTCTCCGCTTGCGGGAGAGGGCTGGGGTGAGGGTGTCTCCGCATCAGGATTGTCTGAGGTTTGCGGAGAAAATCCGGGGGTGGAGAGAGCCCTCACCCGGCGCTTCGCGCCGACCTCTCCCGCAAGCGGGAGAGGTTAACACACCGCCCCGGCGACCAGACCTCGCAACCCTGTATACAAAAATTGGTTTGAAGGTATCAAATAACCTCCAATGTCATGGATCCATCTGTTATTGTATACATAACGTATTCATAAGCCCGTGGGAGAGAGACCGTGACAAAACCATTCCCGATGAATGCCTGGTACGCAGCCGCCTGGGACGCCGAGGTGAAGCAGGCGCTATTGCCGCGGACGATCTGCGGCAAGCACGTCGTGATGTATCGGAAGGCCGACGGCGCCGTGACGGCGCTGGAAGATGCCTGCTGGCACCGCCTGGTGCCGCTCTCGAAGGGGCGGCTGGAAGGCGACACCGTCGTCTGCGGCTATCACGGCCTCAAATACAACGCACAAGGCCGCTGCACCTTCATGCCCTCGCAGGAGACCATCAATCCGTCGGCCTGCGTCCGTGCCTATCCCGCCGTCGAGCGCCATCGCTTCATCTGGCTGTGGATGGGCGATCCCGCGTTGGCTGACCCTGCGCTGGTGCCGGACTTGCACTGGAACGACGATCCGGCATGGGCCGGCGACGGCAAGACCATCTACGCGAATTGCGACTACCGCCTCGTAGTCGACAACCTCATGGACCTCACGCACGAGACCTTCGTGCACGGCTCCTCGATCGGCAATGACGCGGTGGCCGAAGCGCCGTTCGATGTCACCCATGGCGAGAAGACGGTCACGGTGACGCGCTGGATGCGGAACATCGAGTCGCCGCCGTTCTGGGCCAAGCAGCTCGGCAAGTCCGGCCCGGTCGACCGCTGGCAGATCATCCGCTTCGAGGCGCCGTGCACGGTCGCCATCGACGTCGGCGTGGCGCCGGCCGGGACTGGCGCGCCGGAGGGCGATCGCTCGCAGGGCGTCAACGGCTTCGTGCTCAACACCATCACGCCCGAGACCGAGAAGACCTGCCACTACTTCTGGGCCTTCGCGCGCAACTATCGTCTGGGTGATCAGCGGATCACGACCGAAATCCGCGATGGCGTCTCCGGAATCTTCCGCGAGGATGAGCTGATCCTCGAAGCGCAGCAGCGCGCAATGGACGAGAACCCCGATCGCGTCTTCTACAACCTCAACATCGACGCCGGCGCGATGTGGTCGCGGCGGCTGATCGACAAGATGGTCGCGAAGGAAAACGGCCCGCAACATCTTCAGGCCGCGGAGTAGGTCATGGCCGAGCGCGAGGTCGATCGCTCCGTCTCGCAGACTGTGAAGGCCCAGCTCGCGCTGCGCGACCAGATCCTGTCGGGCAGTTTGCGTCCCGGCGAGCGCATCTCCGAGCTCCAGGCGGTCGAGACCACCGGCGCCTCGCGCACGCCGGTGCGCATGGCGCTGGTCCGGCTGGAGGAGGAAGGGTTGCTGGAGGCGATCCCTTCCGGCGGCTTCATGGTGAAGGCCTTTTCCGAGCGCGACATCCTCGATTCCATCGAGCTGCGGGGCACGCTGGAAGGGCTCGCCGCGCGCTTTGCCGCCGAGCGCGGTGTTTCGGCGCGCGAGCTCGAGCCGCTCAGGGAGTGCCACGCCGCGATCGACCGGTTGCTGAGCCAGGTGCCGATATCGGTCGATGCGTTCTCGTCCTATGTCACTCTGAACGCACGCTTCCACGCGCTTCTCACCGAGCTGTCGCGCAGTCCGCCCTTGATCCGGCAGATCGACCGCGCCTCGGCGCTGCCGTTCGCTTCGCCCAGCGGCTTCGTGATGGCGCAATCGGCGCTGCCTGAGGCGCAGCAGATTTTGATCATCGGGCAGGAGCATCATCGCGTCGCGATCGACGCCATCGAGAACCGGGAAGGGGCCCGCGCCGAAGCCATCATGCGCGAGCATGCGCGACTCGCCGTGCGAAACCTGCGGCTTGCCCTGCGCAACCGGACGCATCTGGACCTGCTGCCAGCGCTCGCGCTGATCAAGTCCGCAACCGAATAGGGGAGTGCCATGCGATTCATCGAAACCTGGACTCCGGCGACGCTGGTCGAGACGCGCGATCTTGCGCCCAGCATCCGCGAGTTCTTGATCAGGCCGGATCAATTCGACGGCGCCGCCTATCCGGTCGGCAGCCACATCAACGTCGCCGTGACCATCAACGGCCAGCCGGAGACGCGGTCCTATTCGCTGGTCGGCGAGGCCGATCCCCGTGGCTTCAGAATCGCTGTGCGCCGTGCCGAGGATTCCCGTGGCGGCTCGCGCTACATGTGGTCGCTCCAGCCGGGCGCGCGGCTCGATATCACCCGGCCATCATCGCTGCTGTCGGTCGACTGGAGCCGCAAGCATTATTGCCTGGTCGCCGGCGGCATCGGCATCACGCCGATCGTCGGGGCGGCGCAGGCGCTGGTCCGGCGCGATGCAAACGTGACGCTGCATTATGCGGTGCGCTCGCGTCACGACGCCGCCTATCTCGACCACCTCGCCGCGCTGCTCGGCGACCGTTTGGTCGTCCAGGCCAGCGACGAGGGAGCGCGGCTCGATCTCGACGCGCTGTTCGCCTCGCTGCCGCCGGATGCGCTGGCCCTGTTCTGCGGCCCGATGCGCATGCTGGACGCCGCGCGCCACGCCTGGCTGGGTGCAGGGCGCCCGCTCTCCGATCTGCGTTACGAGACCTTCGGCTCCAGCGGCACGTTGCCAACGGAGGCCTTCCGCGTTCGCCTGAAAGGCTCGGATGTCGAGCTCGAAATCCCGCGCGAACGCTCCATTCTGGACGTGCTCAACGCCGCTGGCCACGAGGTGATGTACGACTGCAAGCGCGGCGAATGCGGTCTCTGCGCCATCGACATCGTAGACGTCGATGGCGAGATCGACCATCGCGACGTCTTCTTCAGCGACCATCAGAAGCAGGAGAACCAGAAGATCTGCGCCTGCGTCTCGCGGGCACGGGGCACCATCACGGTGGACACGCTGCAACGGGCGGATGCGATCTAGATCAGCTTACGTAAGCTTGAAAGTTCGCGCCGATATTCAACGAGCGGCTGCACTGTTCGATGGCTTCTTCATATTGACGGAGGTGCAGGTGCGCAATGCAGAGAAGCCGTGCCGTGATGTTGTCCTGCAAGACGGCCAGGTTCGTTCGGTCGCCGTCGAACCGATCTGACCAGATGTCGCGGGCGGTCTGAAGGTCGGTTAGCGTGACGTTGATCCGCACCTGGTCCCCGTTGCGTCTCACCGCGCCGTGTACGGCCCAGCGGATGCCGAGATCCGTCCCGAGCTGCTTCAGATCGATTGACTTGCTCTTGTAGGTAAAGGCAGTCTCGCGTCCAATAACGAAAGTGGCGGGCGTTCGCGCGAGATCGGTCGTCAAATCTGTCGTGATGGCGTCGGCAAGGTGGTCCTGCTCTGGATCGTTGTTGAGGTTGGCGAAGGGCAACACGACGAGCGAGAGACGAGGCGCGATCTCGGGCCTGACTGTCGGTTGTCCTTGGATTGTTTGAGCTTCCCGAACTACGTCGGTACGGATCGTCTTCCAGACATTCCAATAGCCGATAAGGCCGCCGGCAATTGCGCCGATGGTGGCAACCGACGCCAGCGCCCCGCCGACGAGCTTCAAACGACCTCTGAGGTGACCCAGCCAATGATGGGATCGCCGTTGGCCAACTCCTTTTTCAGAGGGATCTGGGACCGAAACCGTTGCGCTCCCGGCCGCACCGGCGAGCTTTACCGGTTCTGCGAGGGAGACCATTGCTGTTCCCGGGCACCGATCCTCATCGCGTACGGCGGCTATGAAACGAAAACCCTTTCGTGGAAATGTTTTGATAAGACGTTGTTGCTCGCCGGAGTCGCCGATCGCGCGTCGGACGGCGTTCAGCCGGGTCGTCAGCGCCGAGTCGGATACGATCCGACCGTTCCAGATCGCGTTTATGAGATCGTCCTTGCTGACGACGCGATCCCTGCTGCGGATCAAATACTCGAGCAGATCGAGAACCTGTGGCGTCGTAGGCACGACATCGGGCCCGCGCCGCAACTCGCGCCGGTCGGTATCTAACGCATAGTCCTCAAAGAAATAGCGCATGGCACCATTCCCCAGGCTTGCCCTCTATCTCCCGAGAGCGCGGCAGCGATTGTCCGGCGAGAGTAGGCTCTCGGAAAGATAAATGTAAGCCGAATATCAAATCCACAAATGTGATCTCTTTCACACATGCGGTTGTCTGACTACGGCGTGTGAGATTGAAAACGAGAGGTTGGCCTACGCCGCGTAGGTCGCTCGCTGTTTCTTCGGGTCGAGCAGCGCAAAGACCTGCTCGGCCGAGGCGGGGCGGCTGATGAGATAGCCCTGGACTTCGTCGCAATTGGTCTGGCGCAGATATTCGAGCTGATCGGCAGTCTCGACGCCTTCGGCGACCACGCCGATGTTCAAGTCACGCGCGAGTGCGATCACCGACTTCACGATCGCGGCGCAGTCCGGCTGCGCCAGCATGTCGCTGATGAAGGACTGATCGATCTTGATGCGGCTGAACGGCAGCTTGCGCAAATAGGTCAGCGACGAGAATCCGGTGCCGAAATCGTCGAGCGCCACCGTGACGCCGAGTTGCAGCAGCGCGTTCAAGGTCGATGCGGCCGAGCCGTATTTCGACAGCAGCATCGATTCGGTGATCTCGATCTCCAGTCGGCTAGGCGTGACGTTGGCATCGGCCAGCGCCTGGACGATGGTCTGGAGAATGCCCGTGTTGTGGAATTGCGCAGCGGAGAAATTCACCGCGACCCTGATATCGTCGGGCCACTGTGCCAGCGTTGCGCAGGCGCGCCGGATGACCCACTCGCCGATCTCGTGAATGAGGCCGGTTTCCTCGGCGATCGGAATGAACTCGCTCGGCGGCACCAGTCCGCGCACCGGATGCTTCCAGCGCAGAAGAGCCTCGAAGCCGGTGATCCGGTTCTCCCTGAGATTGAGGAACGGCTGAAAGACCAGGAACAGCTCGTCCCGTGCGACGGCGAGCTCCAGATCCGATTGCAGCGCCTTGCGGTCGCGCGCCGACTTGTCGTCGGCGGCCTCGAAGAATGAGATCGTGCCGGGGCCGGCCTTCTTGGCGCGGTAGAGCGCGGCGTCGGCATGCTTGAGCAGGTCAAGCTGCATATCGCCGTCCCGCGGCGCCAGCACGATGCCGACGCTGGTGCCGCCGATGATCTCGCGGCCCTCGATCAGGAACGGTTCGGCGAAGGCAGCGACGAATCGCTCCGCGATTTCCAAGGCGTCCTCGGCCCGGGTGAGATTGGTCATGACCAGCGCGAACTCGTCGCCGCCGATGCGCGCGACATGCTCGGCCGCCCGCGTGCAGCGTTGCAGGCGGCTGGCGACCTGGACCAGGAATTCGTCGCCGGCCGGATGGCCGAGCTTGTCGTTCACCTCCTTGAAGCGGTCGAGGTCGAGCAGCAGCACGGCGAACTCCTCCCCGGACAGGGCCAGTCGCTTCAAGGCGGCATCGAGTGTCTCGTTGAACGCGACACGGTTTGGCAGGAGCGTCAGTGGATCCTGGCGAACCGACCGTTCCGCTTCGAGCTGCCGCATCACGCGTCGCATGAAGGTAAAGGAATTGACGAACACGCCACGCAGCAGCACGGATCCGTAGACCACGACCAGGACCGCCATCAGCAGATAGGCGGGATCGCCGCCGCTGCCGAGACAGATGCCGATGCCGAGGAAGAGAGGAGTCGTGAACGCGATGGCCGCAATCGGAATGGTGGCGAAGGCGAGCGCGCCGCCGGCCAGCATTCCGGCGCACAGACAAGTGATGACGAGCTGTCCGCCGGTGGAGGCGTTGGCGAAGAACGCCATCGGCACGATGCCCCAGGCGGAGCCGAGGATGAACGCGTTGCGCACCAGGCGGTGCATGGCGCGACGGGATACGAATTGCGGCTTCGTGATCCGGCGCGCGCTGTGGGATTGCACGCCAAACAGGATCGCAGCGCCCGCGACCGTAACCGCCCAGGCTACGGCGGATTTCCAGTCCGGCGAATGCCAGAGCGCGATGGCAAGCACGGCCGCATTGCAGGCATTGGCCAGCATGATGCCGACGGAATAGCCGAGCACGAGAGCCATCTGCTCCGCGCGGATGTGGCCGGCGACGGCGTCGTCGGTTGCCGGTCCGCCGAACGCGGCGAGATCGCCGGCGAACAGCTTGGTCAGATAGGACGTCAGTTGGGACCGCATTCCAGAGCCCGCAGCATTGGCCGTTCATATTCGGCTCTGGCCCGAGAATTCGCTGCAAACCTTTGACGAACTATGAATTATCGCCCGCGTCGGTAGCGCTGCGGCACGATGTGCATACGGAACCGCCGATATCGGTAACAAATCGATATAAATGCCCGCGTCCTTCGGTTCCCGCGTGCGATATCACCGCGCCAATTGCGCGATGAAGGCGGGCCTGATCATACGGCAGCCGATCGAGCCGCTGGCGCCATTGCCGCTGGGCGCGGTGACGGAGGCCGCGGTGGCCTGCGCCGGGCGCGCCGACCTCGCCAAGGCGGGTGCGGAATATGCCCGGGCGTCGCTGATCGAGGCGCTGCGTCCGCGGCAACGAGTATGCTATGGACCTTCGATCCGAAACGCAGACAACAACAATAAGAATTCGAAAAAGCATGACCGCCCAGCAGCAATCCGCCCATTCAAACGATCCCGAATTCGACTACGTCATCGTCGGCGCCGGCTCGGCCGGCTGCGTGCTCGCCAACCGATTGTCGGCGAACGGCAAGCATTCGGTGCTGCTGCTCGAAGCCGGCCCGAAGGATTCCAACATCTGGATCCACGTGCCGCTCGGCTACGGCCGGCTGTTCAAGGAGAAGAGCGTCAACTGGATGTACCAGACCGAGCCGGAGCCCGAGCTCAATGGCCGTCAGGTGTTCCAGCCGCGCGGCAAGACGCTGGGCGGCTCGAGCTCGATCAACGGGTTGTTGTACGTCCGCGGTCAGCACGAGGATTACGACCGCTGGCGTCAACTCGGCAATGCCGGCTGGGGCTATGACGACGTGCTGCCCTATTTCAAGAAGGCCGAGAACCAGGTGCGTGGCGCCGATCGGTTTCACGGCACCGGAGGTCCGTTGCCGGTCTCCGATCTGATCCTCTCAGATCCCCTGTCGAAAGCTTTCATCAAGGCAGGGGTCGAGACAGGCCTGCCCTACAATCCAGATTTCAACGGCGCCTCGCAGGAAGGTGTCGGCCTGTTCCAGACCACCACGCGAAAAAGGCCGCCGCGCGTCCACGGCTGTCGCCTATCTCGGTCCCGCGAAGAAACGTGGCAACCTCAAGATCGAAACCTCGGCACTGGGCCAGCGCATCCTGTTCGAGGGTCGGCGCGCCGTCGGAGTCGAATATCGCCAAGCTTCAGTCTTGCACCGCGCGCGGGCGCGCAAGGAAGTGCTGGTCTCGAGCGGCGCCTACAACTCGCCGCAACTGTTGCAGCTCTCCGGCGTCGGCCCGGCCGACCTGCTGCGCAAGCATGGCATCGACGTCGTGCTCGACGCGCCGGGCGTCGGCCACGATCTCCAGGATCACATGCAGGTCCGCATCGTGATGCGCTGCTCGCAGCCGATCACGCTCAACGATGCGATCAACCATCCGATCCGGCGTACGCTGACGGGCGTTCGCTACGCACTGTTCCGCCAGGGCTGGCTGACGATCGCGGCGGGCACGGCGGCCGCCTTCTTCAAGACCAGTCCACGGCTCGCGACGCCCGACATCCAGGTGCACTTCCTGCCGTTCTCGACCGACAAGATGGGCGAGAAGCTGCACGATTTTTCCGGCTTCACTGCCTCGGTGTGCCAGCTCCGCCCGGAAAGCCGCGGCAGCTTGCGGATCAAGAGTGCTGATCCGACCGTGCCGCCGGAAATCCGCATCAATTACATGTCGACCGAGACCGACCGCACCACGAATGTCGAGGGCCTGAAGATCCTGCGCAAGATATTGCACGCGCCGGCGCTAAAGCCCTTTGTGGTGGAGGAGGTCGATCCCGGGCCCAAGGTCGCGACCGATGCGGAGCTGCTGGAGTTCTGCCGCCAGCGCGGCAGCACCATCTATCATCCGACCTCGACCTGCCGTATGGGCAATGATGCGCTCGCCGTGGTCGATCAGCGGCTCAAGGTGAGGGGCATCGAGGGCTTGCGCGTGGTCGACGGATCGATCATGCCTGATCTCGTGTCGGGCAACACCAACGCGCCGATCATCATGATCGCCGAAAAGGCCTCCGACATGATATTGGAGGATGCGCGGTAATTCGCGCTTCTAGAGGGAGCACTGGGCTTGGCTATTCGATTGCGGATCGGCACGCGCAAGAGCGCGATGGCGCTGGCACAGACGGAAGAGATCGCGCGCCGCCTGACCGCCGCCGTGCCCGAGATCGACGTCGAGATCGTCAAGTTCGACACCACGGGCGATCTCGACCAGACCAGCAAGCTGTTGCCCCATGGCGGCAAGGGCGGCGCCTTCGTCGCACAGATCCGCGCGGCGGTGCTGTCAGGCGAGTTGCAGGCGGCGATGCATTCGCTCAAGGACATGCCGGGCAACGAGGACACCCCTGGCCTCGTGATCGGCGCCACGCTGTCGCGCGATCCGCCCAGCGATGCGCTGGTGCTGCGCGACGGTGTTTCGCTCGATGCGTTCAGGCAGTCGCGCGGCAAGGGTTTCAAGATCGGCACCAATGCGGTGCGGCGCGCGGCCTATGCGCGGCGGCTGTTCCCGCAGGCCGAGGTGATCCACTTCCGCGGCGCCGCCGACACCCGCGTGCGCAAGCTCGCTAACCGTGAGTTGCAGCGGCTGCCCGATGGCGGCGCAGTCGGTCCTGCCGATGCGCTGATCATGGCGCGCTCGGGGCTTGACCGCGTCGGCCTTGCGAGCCGGATTGCCTACGAATTCTCGGCAACGGAGATGTTGCCTGCGGCGGGGCAGGGCATCGTCGCCGTGGAATGTGCCGCGCAGGACTGGCAGACGCGCCGTATCCTCGCGTCGATCGACGATCCCGCCGCGCATGCCTGCGCTGATGCCGAACGCGAGGTGCTGTGGGTGCTTAACGGCCACTGCAATTCGCCGGTGGCGGGGTTCTCGACGATCGATGGCGACCAGATGTCGCTGACCGCATCGGTGCTCGATCTCTCCGGCAACACCATCATCGAAGCTTCGCGCGCAGGCCCCGCGAACCGCCCGCGCGAGCTTGGCCGCGCGGTCGGGCTCGATCTCTTGGCCAAGGGCGCGGCTGAGATCATCGAGCGCAGCAGGCCGCGGTAAGCCTCCGCGCTCCTGATTTGCCCGACGCGTCAAATGCCTTGGGCGCAGCCGGGGACGCCCGGCGGGGTGCCGTTCTACTTTGCATGGGGTTGTTTTCGAGTTTTTTGTGACGCGTCAGCCGCGCACGCGCTTCAGCATCTGCTCGACATGGGCGATCGGCGTCTCCGGCTGGATGCCGTGGCCGAGATTGAAGATCAGCCGCCCCTTGGCGAAATTCGCCAGCACCTCGTCGATGGCGCGGTTCAGGGCATCGCCGCCGGTGATCAGCACCAGCGGATCGAGATTGCCCTGGACGGCGACACGTGACTGCACGCGCTCGCGGATGAAGGTCGGCTCCGCCGTCCAGTCGATGCTGACCGCATTGACGCCGGTCGCCTCCACATAACCGGGCAGCAGCGCACCGGCGCCGCGGGGAAAGCCGATGATCTTCGCATCCGGCACCTTGGCCCGAACGCCATCGACGATGCGCCGCGTCGGCTCGACCGACCAGCGCGCGAACTCTGCCGGCGGCAAGACGCCCGCCCAGGTGTCGAAAATCTGCAGCACATCTGCGCCGGCGGCGAGCTGCCCAAGCAGATAGTCGACGGAGTTGTCGACCAGCCTGTCGATGATTTTTCCGAACGCCTCCGGATGCCGGTAAGCCATCATCCGCGCCGGCGCCTGGTCCGGCGTGCCCTGGCCCGCAACCATGTAGGTCGCGACCGTCCAGGGCGCGCCGCAGAAGCCGATCAGCGCGGTCTTCGGATCGAGGGCGCGCCGCACGATCCGCAGCGCCTCGAACACCGGCTCGAGCTTGCCGAAATCGGCGCGCGGCGACAGCGTGCGGACCTTGTCGGGATCATCCAGCGGTTCCAGCCGCGGCCCCTCGCCGACCTCGAAGCGCACGGAACGGCCGAGCGCATAGGGGATCACCAGAATGTCGGAGAAGATGATCGCCGCATCGAAGCCGAAGCGGCGGATCGGCTGCATCGTCACCTCGGCGGCGAGTTCCGGCGTAAAGCAGAGATCGAGGAAGCCACCAGCCTTGGCGCGTACTTCGCGATATTCGGGCAGATAGCGACCGGCCTGCCGCATCATCCAGGCCGGCGGAATGGTCTGCCGCTGGCCTGAGAGCACGTCGATAAAAGGCTTTGCGGAGGAGCGTGGCACGAATGATCCCCGGGACATGTTGCGGTTCCTGATACACCGCCGCTCCCGCCGGGCCAAGCGGAACAGCGGAACTACGCGGCAGGCGGCGACGTTGACCGGCCAATGGAGGAGATCATGGCTGAGAAATTCAACCCTGCGCCCCACGACAAGCACGCCGACGATCTGCGCGAGGCGCTCGCCGCCGATCGCGAGACCCATGCCAGGCTCGATGCCGGCTTGGTCGACACCTTCCCGGCCTCTGATCCCGTGAGCGCCGCCCAGCCGACGCCATCGAAGGCCGATGCGGAGGCGGACAGTCCCTCGCTATGGGACAAGGTTAAGGCGATCTTCAGCTGAGGCCCCGCGAGGGCAGATTCCCCTTCGACGCGCTAACCTGCCGTTAGCGATCAGACGATCGCGAGCACCGTAGGACTACGTAAATCGGCGCAGTTTGAGGCGAATTGCGCCGTGCTTTTCAGGTTTCGATAACAGAAGCAGCGGATTTTCCGGGCATCGGAGAATCCTGTTCGCATGAACGTCATGAGCTATAGAGCCGGCTTGAGCCGCCTGCCGTTGCGGGCGGCGGCATTCGTCGTGCTCACCTGCACGGCCATCCTCGGCATCAGCGGCTGGCGTGAATGGAGCTCGCGCGAGGCCTTGCTGCGCGGCACCGAGACGGAAATGGCGAACCTCGCGCGATCGCTGACCCAGCACGCCGAGGACAGCCTCGACCTGCTCGATTCCGGCGTCGTTGGCGTCGTCAGCCGATTGGAGATGGACGGGACCGATGCAGCCACGATCGCGAAACTGCGCAACCTCCTCGAAATCCGCAAGAAGGCGATCGAGCGCATTCACAGCCTCGCTATCATCGACGACAAGGGCAATTGGCTGACGTCCGCCGGCGCCGTCACTTCCACGCTCAGCGACGACGAGTTCTTCAGGCATCACCAGTTCTCGCCGAAGCGGGAGCCCTATGTCGGCCGGCCGATCAAGAGCCTGGTCGACGGTGAGTGGGTGATCACCCTGTCGCGCCGCTTCAACAAGCTCGACGGCAGCTTTGGCGGCGTCGTGCTCGCGACCATCAGTGCGAACTATTTGTCGCATTTCTACCAGCAGTTCCTGATCGGTCGAAACAGCTCCATCACGCTGGTGCATGGCGATGGTATCATCATCGCGCGCGATCCCAGCAATGACAAGTTCGTCGGACGCAGCGTGGCCGATGGGGTGCTGTTTCGCGAATCGAAGCTGCAGCCGAGCGGAGCCTATCAGTTCAAGTCGATGCTGGACGGCGTGGATCGCGTCAGCTTCTATAAGCGCAGCGGGCGCTTTCCGCTTCTCCTGATCGCGACCGTCGATCGCCAGGAATTGCTGGCGCCCTGGCGGGCGGCGGCCATCTCGCGGATGCTGTACGTGCTCGCGCTGGTGATGCTGATTGCGATCATCGGTGCGGTGCTTGTCCGGCAGTTGCAGCGCGGCCAGCGCATGGCGGCGGCGCTTGCGGCCAGTGAATCCAACTTCCGCCTGATCGCAGAGGGATCGAGCGATATGGTGACGCGGATCGGCATCGACGATCGCATCCGATACGCCTCGCCGTCATCCCGGCGCGTGGTCGGCTGGCGACCGAACCAGCTGGTTGGGCATTCGGCACTTGCCGGAATCAACCCGGCCGATCTGCCGGCCGCTCAGGCGATCATTGATCGGCTCAAGCAGGGCGAGATCGACGAGGCTCGCACAGTTTATCGCACCCGTCACAGCGAGAAGGGCGATATCTGGATCGAATCGACCCTGCGCGCCACGCGCAGAGCCGACGGCAGCATTGACGGTGCGGTAGCTATCTCCCGCGACGTCACGGAGCAGAAGGAGTTGGAAGAGCGCTTGGAGGCACTCGCGATCGAGGACAGCCTCACCGGGCTCGCCAACCGCCGCTGCTTCGACGAGCGGCTGAAGGAAGAATGGGCGAGGGCCTATCGCGATCGCTCGAGCCTTGGCCTGTTGATGATCGATGTCGATCACTTCAAGGCCTACAACGATCAGTACGGCCATCCCGCGGGCGATGCGTGCCTGCGCACCGTCGCGAAAATCATCGCAGCGGAGACCCAGCGCGTCAGCGACCTCGCTGCGCGCTACGGCGGCGAAGAATTTGCCGTGCTGCTGCCGAACATCGATGCGGCCGGCTGCGCCAGGCTCGGCGAGCGGATCCGCCAGGCGATCCGTGCCGCGGGGCTCGTACATGGCTCCAATGAATCCGCTGGCTGCGTCACTGCCTCGATCGGCGGCGCCGCCTGCCGCCCGTGGCTGGAGCGAACCGGTGGGCCGGGAACGCTCGTCGAGGCCGCCGATCGCGCGCTCTATGGCGCCAAGCAGGACGGGCGCGACCGGCTGGTGATGTCGGTCGAGGTCTTCAACCTGCTGCCGATGGCTTCAGGGCAGTAGAGCATGATCCGGAAAAGTGTGAAGCGGTTTTCCGAACAGATCATGCTCAAACAAAAGACCTAAAGCAGGCGCGTCAGTAGTGCGGCGGGCGTTCGTTGGCGGGGCCGGGCGCGTTGGCTTCGGCCTCCAGGAGACGCTCGTTCAGCGCTGCCATCTGCCGTGTCAGCGCATCGATCTGTTTCCACTGCGCCGTGATGGTCTGGTTGAGCTGCTCGATAGTGTCGTCCTGATAGGCGAGCCGTGCTTCGAGCGTGTCGATGCGGTCGCTGAGCGTCTTGATTTCATTCATCGGCGGAGGCGTCCTTCTGCCGCTCGCGCAAGCCATGGCCGAGCGCGACGCGCTCGTCGAATACGAAGCATTCGCCGCGCCAGCGGCTTTGCTGCTCCGGCACATTCTCGAGATATCGGAGAATACCGCCCTTGAGGTGATAGACCTCGGCGAAGCCGCGCGCGAGCAGATGCGCGCTCGCCTTCTCGCAGCGGATGCCACCGGTGCAGAACATCGCGATCCTGCGATGCTTTGCCGGATCGAGCTGCTGCGCGGCAAAGTCCCTGAACTCGCCAAAACTCCTGATGCCGGGATCGACGGCGCCTTCGAACGTGCCCATCGCCACCTCGAAGGCGTTGCGGGTGTCGAGCACCAGCGTATCCGGCTCGGCGATCAGCGCATTCCATTCTGCGGCATCGACGTAGGTGCCGACCTGCCGCGTCGGGTCGGCGGCGGCGTCGCCGAGCGTGACGATCTCCTTCTTCAGCCGCACCTTGAGCCGGCCGAACGGCATCGCCTCGCTGGTCGAGAATTTCAGTTCAAGATTGTCGAGCCGTCCGCCGAACATGTCGCCGTGGGCGAGTTCATGCGCGAAGGCATCGATCGCCTCCGCGGAGCCGGCGACCGTGCCGTTGATGCCTTCCCGCGCCAGCAGCACGCTGCCCTTGATGCCGAGGCCGGCGCAGAACGCGCCCAGCGGCTCACGCAGCTCGCGGTAATCTGCGAGCCGCGCGAACTGGTAGAAGGCGGCGACCTTGTACGCGGTGTTCTCAGAAGTCATGGCGGTTCGTTTAGCAGGCGGCAGCCGCCCGGAAAACCCGCAGAAATGCGCCCCATTCGCGCAGCGGATGGCAGCCATTTCCGTGGTATGCCAGCATTGCCCCGCAGGGTCCGGATGTGCCATGTAAACCCGGATTTTCGAGAGGGCGCGACCTACGCGTGCCCGCGGCAAGAGAGCAGAACAGCCAATGAGAAGCTTCCATTTCCCCGGCAGGTCCACGGTCCACGCCCAGAACGCGATGGTGGCGACCTCGCACCCGCTGGCCGCGCTCGCGGCCGTCGAGGTGCTGCGCGAGGGTGGCACTGCCGCGGACGCGGCGGTCGCGGGCAGCCTGCTGCTCGGGGTGATCGAGCCGCAATCGACCGGCATCGGCGGCGACTGCTTCGCGCTGATCCAGCCACGCGGCGAGGGCAAGATTACGGCCTATAACGGCTCGGGCCGGGCGCCGAAGGCCGCCAATGTCGAGTGGTATCTGGAGCGCAAGATCAACTCCGTGCCGTTGACCTCGGCGCACGCGGTCTCGATCCCCGGCGCGGTCGATGCCTTTGCGGCCGTGCTGCGCGACCACGGCAAGTTCGGTTTCGACCGTCTGGCGCAGCCGGCGATCAAGGCGGCGGAGGAGGGCTATGTCGTCGCCCCCCGTATCGCCTTCGACTGGAAGAACCAGTTCGAGAAGCTGAAGAACGGCACCAACACCGAGCGCTATCTGCTGCCGCACGGCAAGCCGGCGGTTGCCGGCGACGTCATCCGCCAGCCCGAGCTTGGCAAGACGCTGCGCGCGATCGCCAAGGATGGCCGCGACGCCTTCTACAGGGGCGCGATCGCACAGGACATGGTCGAGACGCTGCGCGGAATTGGCGGCCTGCACACGCTCGACGATTTCGCAGATCATACGACCGAGGTGACGACACCGATCGGCACGACGTACAAGGACTACGACGTCTGGCAGTGCCCGCCCAACGGGCCCGGCATCACCATGCTGGTCATGCTGAACATCCTCTCCCGGTTCGACCTCAAGAAGTTCGCGCCGCTCAGCGTCGAGCGCTTCCATCTCGAGGCGGAAGCCGCGCGCATCGCCTACATGATCCGCGAGATGCATGTCGCCGATCCCGCCCACATGAAGATCGATGTCGCAAAAATCCTCGCCAAGGAATTCGCCGACGAGTACATCGCAAAAATCCGCATGGACGGGTTGCTCGACCTGCCCAATGTCGCGCCGCCGATGAATCCTTCGACCATCTACATCACGGTGGTCGACAAGGATCGCAACGTCTGTTCCTTCATCAACTCGATCGCGCATTCCTTCGGTTCGGCGATCGTGTCGAACAAGACCGGCGTGTTGCTGCAAAATCGCGCCGGCGGCTTCCGTATCCAGCCGGGTCACCCCAATTGCATCGCCGGCGGCAAGCGTCCGCTGCACACGATCATTCCGGCGCTGCTCACCAAGGCGGGCCGCGCGGTCATGCCGTTCGGTGTGATGGGCGGGCAGTATCAGCCGGTCGGCCAGACGCATGTGCTGACCAACATCCTCGATTATGGCTGCGACGTGCAGGAGGCGATCGATATGCCGCGCGGACTGCATTACGAGGGTGTCTATCAGCTGGAGGATAGCGTGCCGGCCGCGGTCGTCGACGGCCTGAAGAAGCTCGGCCACAAGACCACGAGCGTGGTCGGCCCCCTCGGCGGCGGCCAGGCGATCTGGATCGACTGGGACAAGGGCACGCTGACCGGCGGCTCCGATCCGCGCAAGGACGGCTGCGCGCTCGGCTATTGAGCTCGATGCGCGAGGCGGGGTTCCTCGCGCGATCAGGAAAAGTTGACGGAGGAACGGAGCTCATCGCCCCCGGTTAACGGGCGATGAGCGGCGCAGGCGTGCGCTGCTTTCTTTAGAAGGCGGCGGAGGCCGACATGTCCGACAATTCAGGTTCCGGTTTCGATCGTCGCGCCTTCATGGCGGGCACGGCCGCAAGCACGCTCGTTCCGCTGACCGCACGTGCAGCCACGCAAGGATCGAGCGCTGCGGCTGCGCAGGACCCGACGCTGCCGGTCGATGTGACATTGCGCGTCAATGGCGAGGACAAGCATCTTCGCATCGATGCGCGCACCACCGTGCTCGACGCGCTGCGTGAGCATCTCGGTCTCACCGGCAGCAAGAAGGGTTGCGATCACGGCCAGTGCGGCGCGTGCACAGTGCTGATCGGCGACCGGCGCGTGGTGTCATGCCTGACACTGGCGCTCGCGGCGCAAGGCCAGGACATCACCACCATCGAAGGGCTCGCAAGCGGCAACCGGCTGCATCCGATGCAGCAGGCGTTTATCGACAACGACGCCTTCCAGTGCGGCTACTGCACGCCCGGGCAGATCATGTCCGCGGTCGCCTGTGTGAAGGAAGGGCACGCCGGCAGTGACGAGGACATCCGCGAATATATGAGTGGCAACATCTGCCGCTGCGCCGCCTATCCCAACATCGTCGCGGCCGTGAAGCAGGCTGCGCCCGACATCATGAAAGGCTAGGCGCATGCGATCGTTCTCCTATCAGAGAGCCACCGATGCCGGCGCCGCCGTTTCGGCTCTCGCCTCGTCGGCGCAAGACAACAACCCGCTGCCGCAGGCGTCCGCACAGCCGCTCGCCGGCGGCACGACGCTGATCGACCTGATGAAGCTCGACGTGATGCGGCCTGTCACGGTCGTCGACATCAATCCGCTGGCGCGGAGCTGGTCGGCGGTTGATCTCGGTGGCGGCAATCTGCGGCTCGGCGCGCTCGCAAAGATGTCCGATATTGCCGCGAACCCTGAAATTCAGCGCAACTATCCCGTCATCGCCAATTCGCTGAAGCTGGCCGCAAGCCCGCAGCTGCGCAACATGGCCACCCTCGGCGGCAATGTCATGCAGCGCACCCGCTGCAGCTATTTCCGCGACATTTCCTATGAGAATTGCAACAAGCGCAATCCGGGCTCCGGCTGTGCGGCGATGGATGGCTTCAACCGAATGCATGCCGTGCTTGGCACCTCCGATCAATGCATCGCGACCTATCCCGGTGATTTCGCACAAGCTCTGATCGCGCTCGACGCGATGGTCGAGATCACTGGAAAATCCGGGACGCGTAGCCTGCCGTTTGCGCAATTGCACAAGCCGCCCGGCAATTCGCCGGAGATCGAGACGACGTTGCAGGCGGGCGAGCTGATCTCGGCTTTCGCGATTCCCGGGCGCTGGCCGCGCTCGGTCTACTTAAAGGCGCGCGACCGGCAGTCCTACGAGTTCGCGCTGTCGTCGGCCGCGATTGCGCTCGACGTGCAGGACGGCGTGATCCGTAACGCCCGGATCGCGCTCGGCGGCGTTGCCACCGTGCCGTGGCGCGCGCGCGAGGCGGAGGCGCTGGTGAAGGGCCAGCGGTTCGACGATGGCCTCGCTCAGCGTGCCGCGGAGGCGGCCTTCGCCGACGCCAGGAGCCGGCGCTACAACACGTTCAAGATCGCGCTCGGCAGGCGCGTGGTGGCTCGCGCGCTCCAGCAGGCCGTAACGATGGAGATCTGACCATGACCACTGCTGCTCCCGAGCCGAAGGCCAATATGGGCCAGCCGGTGCCGCGTTACGATGCCGCCGCGAAAGTGACGGGGAAGGCGGCCTATGCGTCTGACATGCCGCTCGCCAATCCTGCCTATGCCTTCCTGGTGACCAGCGCGATCGCCAAGGGCCGCATCGACAGTTTTGAGCTCGATGATGCGAAGCGGGTGCGCGGAGTGATCGACATCTTCACGCACGAGAATGGGCCGAAGCTGAAGGAGTCAAAGCTGTTCTCCAACGGCGGTTATGCCGGGACCACGATCCAACCGATGAAATCGGCCGATATCGCCCATGACGGCCAAATCGTCGCGGTGGTCGTTGCCGAGAGCTACGAAGCGGCACGCGAAGCCGCCAATCGCGTCAAGGTCAACACCACCGCGCTGATGCCGGCGGCGACGTTCGATTCGCAGGGCACGACGTCGGCCGCCGCGAAGGGCCAGAACGCGATGTTCAAGGAGGACCCGAAGGTCGGCGACTTCGCGAAGGCGTTCGACGAGGCCGAGGTCAAGCTCACCGCGTCCTATGAGACGCCGACACAGCACCACAATCCGATGGAGCTGTTCACGACGAGCTGCGTCTGGATGGGCGACAATCTGCTCGTCTATGAACCGAGCCAATATGTCTATGGCCTGAAGAACGGCGTCGCCGAACAGCTCGGCATCGACGCCGACAACGTCCGGGTGGTCAATCCTTACGTCGGCGGCGGCTTCGGCTCGCGCGGCTCGATGACGCCGCGGACCGCGATCATCGCCAGCATCGCGCGCCGTCTGAACCGTCCGGTCAAACTGGTGCCACCGCGCGACCAGGGCTTTACCATTGCGACTTACCGCGCCGAGACGCGGCATCAGATCCAGCTCGGCGCGAGCAGGGACGGCAAGCTCGTCGCGCTCCGCCATGAGGGAGCCGAGATCTCCTCGCGCCCCGATTCCTATTGCGTCGGCGGCACCAAGACCACGACGCGGCTCTACGCCTGCCCGAATGTCGACAGCCTCGTGTCCATCGTGCGCGCCGACCGCAACACGCCCGGTTTCATGCGCTCGCCGCCGGAGGTGCCTTATATGTTCGCGCTGGAGAGCGCGATGGACGAGCTCGCCGTCAAGCTCGACATGGACCCGATCGAGCTGCGTCGCGTCAACGACACCGCGACCGAGCCGATCGGGGGCAAGCCCTACACGTCGCGATCGCTGATGGCCTGTTTCGACGAGGGTGCAAAGGCGTTCGCCTGGTCGCAGCGTTCAGCCCAGCCGAAATCGATGGCGGATGGCGACTGGCTGATCGGCTATGGCTGCGCGGCCACGTGCTATCCGACCCAGATGGGACCGTCGGCGGCGCGGGTGCGCCTGCAACGTGACGGCCGCACCCGCGTCGAGCTGGCCGGCCATGAGATCGGCACCGGCGCCTACACGGTGATCGCACAGGCTGCGGCCGAACGCCTCGGTGTGCCCCTGGAGAAGGTCGCGGTCTATATCGGCGACAGCGACCTGCCGCCGGCCCCGGTTGCGGGCGGCTCGAATTCGACGGCCAGCACGTGCTCTGCCGTGATGATGGTGTGCGACAAGGTGCGCCAGCGCTTGTTCCGCGCGCTGATGCCGAACGAAGGCCTCACTGACAGGGCCAAGGAGACCGTGGGCATGGGGCAGACGCCGGCGACCCAGGCTGCGCGGAGCGACCAGCCGCTCGACCGGGAAAAGGCGTTCGACGCACTCGGCATCAGCGTGGTCGAGGAGTATGGCGAGTGGAAGCCGGAGGGCGCGCCGCCGGATGCCTTCGAGGCCATGCACAGCGGCCACGTGCGGCTGGTCGGCGGACCCAGCTTGAAGGACGGGATCGCCTACGCTTTCGGTGCCGAATTTGTCGAGGTCAGGATCAATCGCTTCACGCATGAGATCCGCACGCCGCGCCTGGTCGGTGCCTTTGCCGCTGGCCGCATCATGAATCCACGTACGGCGCGCAGCCAGCTGATGGGCGGGATGATCTGGGGCATGTCCTCGGCGCTGCTGGAGGCCACCGAGATCGACGAGCGCACCGCGCGCTACGTCAACGACAACTTCGCCGACTATCTCGTGCCGGTGAACGCGGATGTGCCCGATGTCGAGGTGATCATGCTCTCCGAGCAGGATGACCGCATCAATCCCGCAGGTGTGAAGGGACTTGGCGAACTCGCCAATGTCGGCACCAATGCCGCGATCTGCAATGCGGTCTATCACGCTACCGGCCAGCGCGTCCGCAAGCTGCCGGTGCGGCTGGAGAACATCGAGGCCTGATAAGGCTGGTCACGCCTGTCGCGTTGCGCTAGACACCTCCCGCTCCAAACGGAAGGTGTCTTATGCAGCGTGTCCAGCGTGCACTCCTCACCCTCATGTCGGCGCTCGCGATTACCGTAATCGGCGCAGTGTCGACATTCGTTTCCACCCCGGCATCGGCCCAGACCGCAGGAAAAACCATGACCACAGCTTCAGGCCTCGAGATCATCGACAGCGTCGTCGGCACCGGCGCCTCGCCAAAGCCCGGCCAGATCTGCGTGATGCACTACACCGGCTGGCTCTATGAGAACGGCAAGAAGGGCAAGAAATTCGATAGCTCCGTCGACCGCAACGAGCCGTTCGAGTTTCCGATCGGCAAGGGCCGCGTGATCGCCGGCTGGGACGAAGGCGTCGCCACAATGAAGATCGGCGGCAAGCGTACGCTGATCATCCCGCCGCAACTTGGCTACGGCGCACGCGGCGCCGGCGGCGTGATCCCGCCGAATGCGACCTTGATGTTCGACGTGGAATTGCTCGGGGTGAAGTGACGCCGGGTACCAAGCGCAAACAAAAAGACCGGCCGCAAGGCCGGTCTTTTCGTATTCAGTCGCGCGCGCTTTACTCTGCGGTGCGCTTGGCGTTCGCCGCCGCGCGATCGATCGCTTCCTTCGCGGCATCCTTGGCGTCGCCCATGGCCTGCTGGCCCTTGCCCTTGATCTCCTGCACGGTGCCTTCGCCCTTCATGCGGTCGGAACCTGTGGCCTCGCCTATGCCTTGCTTGGCTTTGCCGATCGCCTCGTTGGTGGCGCCCTTGATCTTGTCGCTCGTGCTTCCCATGAAAATCTCCTTCCGGTTTTCTTAGGAAGACAACGTTGGGCGCCTAAGAGCGTTCCGTTTTTGGTATGGCTTGATGCCGCGGCTTTGGTTAGCCTGCCGTGCACGGAACCAACGGAAAGCAGACACATGAGCGGCCATGACCACACGCACTCCCATCACGATCATGACGATCGCTGGAAACATGACGGCGTGCGGGTGATTCCCGGCAACCAGCTCGATCCCAATGTTCCCTCGACGCCCGGCATGGATCGCAAGGCCGCGATCAATTTCGCGCGCGTCGGCGCGCAGAAATTATGGGCAGGCACGGTCAGCATCAAGCCGGACGCCAAGACCGGCGCGCATCATCATGGCCATCTCGAGAGCATCATCTATGTGGTGAAAGGCAAGGCTCGCATGCGCTGGGGCGATCATCTCCAGTTCACGGCAGAGGCTGGCCCCGGCGATTTCATCTACGTGCCGCCTTACGTGCCGCACCAGGAGATCAACGCCAGCCCCGACGAGGTTCTCGAATGCGTGCTGGTGCGCAGCGACGGCGAGGCGGTCGCGATCAATCTCGACATCGAGCCGGTCGAGAAGCCCCAGACCGTGCTGTGGATCGACCCGGTGCACCGTGATCCGAACGAAGCGAAGTGAACGGTCTGAGTTAGGCGTCGCGCTCGCAATAGCGAGCTTGCGGCAGGTTCGTCCTACATTCTCGATGTCATCGCCTGCGCAGGCGGGCGATCCAGTATTCCAGAGATAGTGCGAGGATACGGAGAAGCCGCTGTGTACTGGATTCCCCGCCTTCGCGGGGAATGACGGAGGTTGTGGCTGACGCTTTCGCCCATGTCTGCTAGGCTTCGCCAGAGCCTGCATCAAGACAAGGCGAGGGAGGTCTCTATGGCGGAGTCCAATCATTTGCTGCCGCGGCGTGCTCTGATCAAGGGAGCCGGAGCGCTCGGGGCCACGCTGGCTGGCGCTCTGCCGCAGGCCCGCGCCGCCGATCAACCCGCCGACGTCTGGTCCAGCGAATACTGGGCCAAGAAGGGCGACGTGCCCTTGTGGATGTTCCGCAAACGGCTCGGTGCGCCCAGAGTGGGTGAGGCGGCGCGGCCGGTCGTGGTGTTCGTGCACGGCTCCTCCGTCACCTCGCGAGTGTTCGATCTCAGCGTGCCCGGCAAGGGCGAATACTCGACCATGAACGAGTTCGCTCGCTACGGCTTCGACTGCTGGACGCTGGACCACGAGAACTACGGCAAGTCGGGGCGCACTTCCGGCAATTCCGACATCGCAAGCGGCGTTGCCGATCTGAAAGCCGCGGTCGAGGTGATCACGCGCGAAACCGGGCAGAGGAAATTCCATTTCGTCGGAGAGTCCTCAGGTGCGTTGCGGGCCGGCGCTTACGCGATGGTTGCCCCTGAAAGCATCGACCGGCTGGTGTTCGCCGCCTTCACCTACAAGGGCGAGGGCTCGCCGACGCTGACGAAGCGCGCCGAGCAGGTCGACTATTACCGCACCCACAACATGCGCAAGCGCGATCGCGAGATGATCCGCTCGATCGCGACCCGCGACAAACCCGGCACCAGCGATCCCGCCGTGATGGACGTGCTCGCCGACGTCGAGCTTCAGTTCGGCGACCAGATCCCGACCGGCACTTACCTCGACATGACGACCAACCTGCCCGTGGTGGACCCGGAGAAGGTGCTCGCGCCGGTGCTCCTGGTGCGCGGGGAGTTCGACGGCATCGCGACCGTTGCCGACCTCGAGGCGTTCTACAACAAGCTGCCGAACGGCGATCGGCAGTTCGCCATCCTGCCGGGAACCGCGCATTCGGTGGTGCTGGCGATCAATCGGGCGCTGTTCTGGCACGCCACGCGGGCATTCCTGACGATGCCGACGCCGATCGCGACCTGACCGCAAAAATTGCGCGCGGGCGACAGAACCCAGCAGTGTGACAGTCCGAAAAATATTTGGAAGCCGTGTCGGATGGCCGGCGGGCCATCCGTCCTTGGGCAGAAACCCCGCCCAAGGAGCTTCCGATGCCAAGGATGATTTTCGTCAATTTGCCGGTGACCGATCTCAAGCGCGCAACCGCCTTTTACGAGGCAATAGGCGCGACCAGGAACCCGCAATTCAGTGACGACACGGCGTCCTGCATGGTCATTTCCGAGACCATCTACGCGATGCTGACGACCCACGACAAATTCCGCCAGTTCACGCCGAAGCCGATTGCAGATGCAAAGATCTCGAACCAGGCGCTGTTCTGCTTGTCCGCCGACAGTCGGAGCGAGGTCGACGATATCGTCGGCAGGGCCGAGGCTGCGGGCGGGGTGGCCGATCCCAGCCCGAAGGACGAATACAGCTTCATGTACGGCCGCAGCTTCGAGGATCCCGATGGTCATATGTGGGGTGTGAACTGGCTGGACATGGCGGCGGCGCCGAACCGGCCCGGCATGGCGAACGCCTGATCGAAGCCCAGAGGATCGAAGAGGAGCCTTCACGATGTCCAAGCTCGTGCCCTGCATGTGGTTCAACGGCGATGCCGAGGAAGCCGCCAAGTTCTATGTCTCGCTCGTTCCGAATTCGGCGATCACGCACGTCCAGCGCAACGTTTCCGACAATCCGTCCGGCAAGGAAGGCTCCGTGCTTGTCGTCGAGTTCACGGTGGCCGGTCAGCCCCTGGTCGCGCTCAACGGCGGCATGAAGATGGAGTACACCCACGCGCTCTCGCTGATGATCCATTGCGACGACCAGGCCGAGGTCGACAGCGTCTGGAGTGCGTTCCTCGCTCATGGCGGCAGTGAAGGGCAGTGCGGCTGGCTCAGGGATCGCTACGGCGTGTCCTGGCAGGTGGTGCCGAAGGTGATGTTCGAATTTCTGTCGAGTCCGGACAAGGCCGCCGCTGCACGCGCGATGCAGGCGATGATGAAGATGGTCAAGCTGGATGTCGACATCTTGCGCCGCGCATTCGAGGGGAAGTCCGCGGCATGACGGCGCGCTCGCGCCACGACTACGGATCGTAGGGTGGGCAAAGGCGCGAAGCGCCGTGCCCACCATCTTCCCCCAATTGCGATAGAAGCGGTGGGCACGCTTCGCTTTCCCACCCTACAATACATCAATAATTGATACGCAAGCCCACGCCGCCGTGGATGGTGTTGCCGACGGGCTGCGGGCCGAGCGTGCCGTTGGCGAAGAGGTCGACGATCCACCCTTGCGCGAAGCGGAAGCCGAGTCGGCTGCCATATTCGAACCAGCCTTGATTGCCGATGGTCGGCACCACCGTGCCGTTGCCGGTGACGGTAGCGACGATGCCTGAATGCGTGCCGAACGATTGCACCCAGCCGCCGTTGACGTTGGCCTCCACCGTGCTGCCGAACAGATGCGTCCATTGCCCGCCGAGCTTGACGAGGCTGGTGCGATCGGTGCCGCCGGCGATCGTTGCATCGAACGGGTTGAACGCGACGGTCGGGTCGCTATAGCCGGACACTCGCTGCCAGAGCTGCCAGAACTCGACCGAGGCCGCGACCTCGTCGCGCGGCGACATCCGGCTGATCCAGCCGGCCCGGCCGTAGACGGCGTAATTCGAGCTGTCGGCCGAGCCAGTGACGGTGACCGCGCCAAGGCTCGTCTGATAATTGCGGGTATAGCGCACCTTCTCCCAGGGCGTGAGCACCGTTCCTATGTCGAAGAACGGGCGTGACGAGCCCCAGTCGGTGAAATCGTAGCGCAGTGCAAAGGCGCCGATCGGCGCACTGGTGACGTGATAGCCGCCCTCATTGTATTGCGTGTAGGCGAGGCCCGCGAGCAGGGACAGATTGCTGGTGAGCTCCTTGCGACCATGGACGCCGGCGGAGAACGAGCCGGCCGAGCCGAACGCGCTGATGCAGTCGCTGCAATTGACCTGCTCGTTGACGCCGAGCAGCACCGAGCCGAGCACCCGGTTCGTGATCATCTGGTTGAAGCGCTGGTTGGCGAGGTCGCCGATCGAGCCGGCGCTGGTGTCGGCTCCCGACGTGGTCGGGTTCGCCCCGGGCGTCGGTGAGGGAGCAGGCGACGGCGAAGGACTGGGTGAGGGCGTGGGCGTAGGGGTCGGCGAGGGACTGTACGTCGGAGTGGGTGTCGGCGTCGGCGAGCACTCGGTGCAGCTCTGGGCGGCAGCCGGCTGCAACTGTACCGCGAGCAGCACGAGCGTGGTCACCGCGATCAAGGCGGCCGAGAGGACGATGCTGCGAACTCCGAGCTTCGCCATGGTCACCGCCCGCACAGCATGCCGTCGTCATGGACGGCGGGCGTGATGGTCGGCGCGGCGTCGGCATATTGGTTGACCGAGCACAACCCGGCCGCAGCCGTGCAGGTCGCGGCAAAGGTCCAGGGTGGCGAGTTGGTTTTGGTGATCGTGGTCCGACCGCCCGTCGAGGTGATGATCGCGGTGTCGCCGGGCTGGGTGAGCTGCACGCACTGGAAGCCCAGCGTGCAGACGCTGGCCGCACCCTCCTGCAAGACGACCACGGAGCGGCCGCGTTGCGAGAGGATGTCCAGCGTGGTGCCGCGCACGCCGATGGTCGCGAGCGGCGTCGTGATCTTGTAGGCGGCCTTCTCCGAATGTCCGGTCACGAAGCGGAACGCGCCCGTGGTCATGCGGATCGCAACGTCGCGATAGCTGTGCTCGTCGTTGAAGACGGTGCGGTCGAGCTTGAGCGTGGCGCCCGGCCCGAGCGATAGATTGGTGCTGTCGGCCATCACGAAGCGTGCCGCGGCGTCGGCGCCGGTGCGCACGGTCTCGTCGCGCAGCATGCCGTCGCCGACGTTGATCTGCGTCGCCGTCGCCGCGACGCGAACCACTTCGTTCTGGATTACCACGGCTTCGCCGACGCGCGTCTGTGCTTGTGCGGCGGATGCCGCGCAAGAGAGAGCCCCGAGCAAGAAGGAAAGAAGAACGCGAAGTCGCAAATTCATTTCGTCGCCGATCGATGTGTCCCGTATCGTACCGGATCGCGCTCGCTTGCGATGTGGTATAATTATCACTAGTAGCGCAGCACGAGCGTCATGGTTAGTGACAGTAGCGGCAGAATGCGTTCAATGCGTCGACCAAAGATATTTTTCTTCGCGGTGAAGCAGATTTGCCACGCAAAGCATCCCCACAACGACAGCACGAAGTGAATCCTGCGTCGCCTATGTCGCGGAGAGCAGTGATCGCTGTCGTGATTTTCCTGATCACACATCTCGTGCTTCTGATCGGTGTCTCCACGCCGGATAAGTTCGTGTTCGACGAGGTGCACTACGTGCCGGCGGCGCGGCAGATGCTCGAGCCGGTGATGCCCAAGCCCGTGCTCAATCCGATGCATCCGCCGCTCGCAAAGGAGCTGATCTCGCTGTCGATAGCGATCTTCGGCGACAATTCGCTGGGCTGGCGCTATCCGGCGACGCTGTTCGGCGCGCTCGCGGTCGTCGCGGTCTATCTTTGCGGCGTTGTGCTGTTTTCGGCGGAAGGGCCCGCGATCGCGGCGGCGCTGATCGCCTTCTTCAACCAGATGCTGTTCGTGCAGTCGCGCATCGCCATGCTCGACGTCTTTTCGCTTGCCTTCGGCCTGCTGGCGTCAGCGGCCTTCATGCATGGCTTTCGGAGAGAGCGGCCGCACCGGTTGTTTGCGCTGGCCGGCGGATTGTTCGGTCTTGCCGCCGCCTGCAAATGGAGCGGGCTGTTTCCGCTCGCGGTCTGCATCGTCATCGTCGCGGCGATCCGTCTGATGCAGAGCTGGCGCACGCTGTTTGCCGACGCGAAGCCGACCGACTGGTATCGCCCCGACCTCTGGCCCGATTTCAGGGCGCAGCATTTTGCACTTTGCTTCGTCGCCTTGCCGGCGGTGTTCTATCTTGCGACCTTCGTGCCGCTGTATGGGCTGTCGCCATCCGATCTGATCGAGGCGCAGCGGCGCATCTTTGCCGACAACACCACGACTGCGATCGCCGGGCATACCTACATGAGCTCATGGCCGTCCTGGCCGTTTCTCGTGCGCCCGGTATGGTTCCTGTTCGACAAGGTCGGCGACGACAGCATCTCCGCGGTCGTCTTCCTCGGCAATCCCCTCGTGTTGTGGCCGGCGCTGCTCGCGCTGGCCGTCGTGTTGCGCGACTTCATCGTCACGCGGCGCTGGGATGTGTTCCTGATCTCGGCATTTTATTTCGGCCCATATCTCGCATGGGCACTGCTGCCGCGCACGCTCGGCTTTATTTACTATTATCTGCCGGCTGCAACCGCGTCCTCGCTGGCACTGGTCTATGTGCTGCGACGTGAGAAGCTCCCACCTTGGGTGCTGTGGACCTATGTCGCGGTCGCAGCCATCGGCTTCGCCGTCATGCTGCCGATCTCCGCGGCCTTCGTCGGCACCTCGATGCAGACCTTCAACCGGTTGATGATCTTCCAGAACTGGATATGAAACTCGCCCGCCGCGGGCGCGGCGGGCGAGTGTTCGAATGGGATGCCGCCATCACTTCGAGGCGGTCGACTTGGTTTCCATGTTCACGACCTGGACGCGACGGTTGATCGGGTCGGCACCGTTCGCGGTGTCCTTCAGCTTGGTCTTGCCATAGCCGACGGTGACGAGATCGCTGCCGTTGAGGCCATAGTTCTGCACCAGGTACTTCTTGATGGTGTCGGCGCGCCTCTCGGACAGATCCTGGTTGAACGGATCGCTGCCGATCGCGTCGGTGTGGCCGGCGACCACGAAGGTCGAGCCCTTCAGCGCCGGATCCGACAGCGCCTTGCCGAGCGCCTGCACCGAGCCCACCGAAGTCGTGGCGATGTTGGCCGAGTTGTAGTCGAACTGGATCTCCAGATCGATCTTCGGCTTGCTCGCCGCGAGGTCGGCGATCTGATCGCGCTCGCCCATCGAGAGCGAACGGGTCTGCCGGTTGCGCACGGTATTCAGGAAGCTCGCCTCCTTGGCCTGATCCGCAGTCTCAGCCTGCGGACCGACGGACAGGCCGCGGGTCAGGGGCTTTGGCTTCAGCGCATTCAGGATCTGGTTGGCGGTGATGTTGTTGTCGCCGCCGAACGCCAGGCCTGCCGTCAGCGACAGCGCGGCCGAAAGGGTAATCGCCTTCAATCCGAAAAGCTTGTTGAAATGGGGCATTGTCTCAAATCCTCGCTGTGACGCCTGATAGCGATTTGATGCTGCGAGTCTAGGTCAGGTTCAAACACCCTGATGTGATACATATCACATTCAGAAATGGATTGATCTCGATGCTTATTCTAGCGCCGGAGCCGGCCGGCATCCAATCGCCTGTTGGTTGGCGCAGCACCTCACCACGACAAGACAGGGACGTTTGCGTTGGTCGGGAAGCACGCCTGTCTCTTTCGCGCTTCGAATGGGCGCGGCGTCGATCGTCGACTTTTTCAAACCGTTGGTGTCGCCAGGCATCGGGCTCGCTGGACTCCTCGCACCAACGGGTACATTCTCTTCTTATTGCTCGTCACCCGCCGTTATTGCCGCTGTGTCAGCAGCCCGAAAAGTAGACGTCGCAGCGTCGTCCAGCTCGGTTCGAGCAGCAGAAATCCCCGAGTGATCCAGATCACATTGCTTTCTCGTGGACTGGATCAGATTGCTAACATCGGATCGGCTTTGGTCGATCCGAGGGCAGCCAGGAAGTTTGGATCAGGGGAGAATGATCATGCGCTTCTTGTTAGCAGCAATTTCAATCGCCACATTTCTCATCAGCGGCAACGCAGCCTTGGCCGACAAGCGTGTCGCCTTCGTGGTCGGCAACTCCGCCTACAAGAATGTCCCGCAGCTTCCCAACCCGGCGATCGATTCCAAGGCGATGGCCAGGGTGCTGCGCAACGTCGGCTTCGATGTCGTCGAGGGATCCAACCTCACCCGCGACGCCATGACGGCAAAGCTCCTGGAGTTCGGCAAGAAGAGTGAAGGCGCCGATGTCGCCGTGTTCTTCTATGCCGGCCACGGCATCGCCGTGAACGGCGTCAACTACCTGTTGCCGATCGATGCCGACCTGAAATCCGAGATGGACGTCAAGCTGGGCGCGGCAATCAACGTGGACCTCACGCTCGATCAGACCATGGCGGACGCCAAGGTGAAGCTCGTGTTTCTGGACGCCTGCCGTGATAATCCGTTCGCGGCAAAGATTCGTTCAGCCAAGGCCACGCGCTCGGTCAACGTGCAGACCGGCCTTGCCGAGATGAAATCGGGCGAGGGTACGCTGATCGCGTTTGCCACCGGCCCTGGCCAGACCGCTCTCGATGGCGAGGCCGGCACCAACAGCCCGTTCACCCGCGCGCTCGTGGCCAACATTGCCCAGCCCGGCCTCGAGATCCAGCAGGCGATGACCAAGGTCCGTGCCCAGGTCAACGACGAGACCAACAAGAGTCAATTGCCCTGGGGCCATACCAACCTCACTGGTAACGTCTATCTCAATCCGGTTGGGGCGCCGGATGCCGCCGCGAGCGATGCCTCGAGTGCGTCGGCATCGGCTTCGGCCAAGCCGGGCACCGACGTCGAGCTCGAGTTCTGGCGCTCGATCAAGGATTCCAACAAGGTGGAAGAGCTCAACGCCTATCTCACCAATTATCCGAACGGCACGTTCAAGGCGATTGCTCTCGCTCGCATTGCGGCATTGCAGGACGGTCCGTCGAACACCACGCGCAATCTGACCGCCGGGGTCGATCCCGCCACTTTTACCGAGGAAGCCAGCCAGGTCACTGAGGACCAGATCGGTCTCGACAAAGGTCAGCGCCGCGACGTGCAGCGCCGCCTCACCGGGCTCGGCTTTGACGTCAAGGCGACCGGCAAGTTCGACGACGAGACGCGCTCAGTGGTCAAGCGCTGGCAGGCGGCACGTGGCTATCCCGCCACCGGCTACCTCAACAAGCTTCAGCACAAGGCTCTGCAGTCGGAGATTATCTCGACGCGCTCTGCCTCCTCAGAATCTGCTGACGACGAGCCAACGCGCCGGCGCTCCTCCGGTGGTGGCGGCCGACGCTATTATAATAGTGGTGGTGGCGGCGGTGGCGGCCCAATGGGCGGCCCCGGCGGCCTCTTCGGCGGCATGATGGGCGGATTGTTCGGCCGCCGCTGATAAGCAAACAGGCGAAGCAACGGCGGCCCGATCCGGGCCGCCTCTTCGTTTTGGCAACCTTGCTCGACGATGGCCGCAAAGCGGTCGTCGCGCGGCCCGGCTGCGAACAAGAAATCGGCCAGATGGGCGCCTAGCAAAACCCTTCACCCCAGAAGAAGCGCTAGCCACGCGAAGAGAGCCGGTTCCGAACAGTGCCAAGGCCGAGTGAGTATCAGTCCTATCGTGGGGGCCCGCCGGATCGGACGACTTCGCAAAGTTCAATGCCCGTCTATATCGGCGCGGCGATGATCGCGGTCGCGATCCTGCTATCGACATTGGTCACGGGTCTCACCAATCGCTATGTCGGCCTCGAAGGCGCGACCGAGGACAATATGTGGCTGGTCGACCGCCTGACCGGCAGCGTCTATCGCTGCCAGGCGACCGACCGCGGCAAGGCCGCCTGCGAGCCTGATATCGCGACTGGCAGTGTTGGCGACCGCGCCAAGGGATCGAAGCGCAGCCCTTGAGCCGGCCGGCCCTTTGCATTGCAGCAATGAAATTGTCTTCTCCGCGAAACGCTCCTCGCAGACAATACGTAATTGCGAAGGCCGGCATGACGCCGGTTTCGTTTTATGGAGGAGGCTTTTCGATGAAAACTTTGCTGACGGCCACCGCCTTTGTCGCACTCGCGCTTTCGCCCGCTTCGGCGAAGATGATGGCTTGCACGGGCGCCAATATGGGCGCCACGCTCACGACGGTGGCTGCCATGCCCGACAGCACGACCAAGATGGGCATGAGCAAGGAAATGGCGATGGCCAACACTGACATGAGCAACGGCAAGATGCCCAGCGCCTGCAAACACTACATGAAGGCGCAGATGATAAAGTAGCACAGACGTTCGTGCCTGTTACGGCCGCGCTGTCAGCAGGTGGCAGCGCGGCTTTTTCTTTGCCGTTGTTTGTTTGACTCCCTGCGAATCCCGCTACATTGCCGCTCGCAATGTCCCGAACGCCCAAACCACTCCCGCTGCATACGTCGCAAGCACGGCAGATCTGGCTGCGCGCGCAGCGGCTCGATAGGTGCGAGCCCTTTGGCACGGGCGCGCAAGCGGTCGCCGATGCCATCGCCCATCTGGGTTACGTGCAGATCGACACCATCAACGTCATCGAGCGCTGCCATCACCACATTCTCTACAGCCGCATTCCGTCCTATCGCCGTGCCGATCTGCACCACGCCCAGAGCGTCGACAGAAGCGTGTTCGAATACTGGACGCATGCGCTGTCGTACGTCCCGTCGAGCGACTTCCGCTTTTTTCTGCCGGCGATGCGCGAGCACCGCCGTGAGGGGCACAAATGGTTCGCATCGGTGACCCCGGCCGACATGCGCAAGGTGATGCGGCTGGTGCGGGCCGGTCCACTGACGATCCGCGACATCGATGATGACGTCCTCACCGAGAAGGAGCATCTGTGGCAGAGCCGCAAGCCCTCGAAGCGGGCGCTGCAACTCGCCTTCTACACCGGCGCCGTTACGATCAGCGAACGGCAGGGCATGCTCAAGACCTATGAGCTGATGACGCGCCATTTCGGCTGGGACAAGCTGCCGAAGCCGGCCTCCGCGAAGGACAGTACGAACTACCTGCTCGACCGCGCGCTCCGGTCGCAAGGGCTCGTGAGCCTCGATTCGATCTGCCATCTCGACGCGCCCAGCAAGAAGGCGGTGGCGCGCCTGATCGCATCGCGGGTCCGTCGCGGCGATCTCGTGCCGATCGCGCTCGAGGGCGCCGGCAAGCAGGAGCATTGGGCGGCGCCGTCAGCGCTGGAGCCGGGCGAGGGCGCGCCGCCGAATCTCGTGCACATCCTCTCGCCCTTCGATCCCCTGATCATCCAGCGCAAGCGCACCAACCTGATCTTCGGCTACAATCACCTCTTTGAAGCCTATGTGCCGAAGGCCAGGCGCAAGCTCGGCTATTTTGCGCTACCGGTGCTCGTCGGCGACGAGATCGCCGCCGCGCTCGATTTGAAGACCGACCGGCAGAACAGAAAACTCTTGATGCAGAAATGGACCTGGGTCGGCAACGGCAGGAAGACGGCCGGCCGCAAGGAGTTGAAGCGCAGGATCGAGGACGAGCTCGATCGTTTCGAGCGCTTTCAATTGGCGGAGCAGGATGCGGCTTCGTAGCCCGCGTCGGGTGGGTTAGGCTTCGTAGGGTGGGCAAAGCGACTTGTCCGCCGTAGCTCGAAGAGCGAAGGCGGAAGCGTGCCCACCACTTCTGTTTCTTTGAGGCAAGATGGTGGGCACGGCGCTAGGGCGCCTTTGCCCACCCTACGAAGCAGTCGATCCAGGTGCCGAACACGATACCGATCGCATAGGCCAAGATATTCCACGGCGAGAAGATTCGCCCCAGCAGCAGCGCGCCTGCGGTCGTGAGGCGGAACGCATCGAGCCAGGGCGTATGCACCAGCCGGGAGAGCTCGACCAGAACCGCAATCGCTGCCGCAATGGCCGCAATCTGCGTCCGCGTCAGGTGTGGCAGCACGGCTCCGACCAGGAAAAACACCATGGTCGCCCAGAGCAGCGAGCCGCCATATTTCACTATGAAGGCGGGCAGCCCAAGCGGAAAGCCATACCAGCGCAGGGAAAGGCCGCAGGCGATCACGACGAGGGCGAGGGCAGCGCGGGTAAGCGACACCTGCAACGGCGCAACGGGGGTGGTCGATTGCGTTCCGTGCATTGCTTGCTCCATTGACTCTTTCGCCGCGATGCTCAAAACCGCCCCTAGCCCGAGAAAAAGCAAAACCAAGGGGGACGCCATGAGCCAGACCACAACCTTCGCCGGTTCTGCAGGCACTGCCAAGAACCCCAACAAAAGCGCGATCGAGACTTCGACCATCCGCGCCATCTCCTGGCGCCTGATTCCGTTCCTGGTGCTGGCCTATTTCTTTTCCTATCTCGACCGCGTCAATCTCGGCTTCGCCGCGCTGACCATGAATGCGGAATTGAAGTTCACGCCGCTGATTTTCTCCTGGGGCGCCGGTATCTTCTTCATCGGCTATTTCATCTTCGAGGTGCCGAGCAACCTGGCGCTGGAGAGGTTCGGCGCAAGCCGCTGGATCGCCCGCATCATGGTGACCTGGGGCATCATCTCGGCGCTGATGGCGACTGTGAACGGCGTCACGAGCTTCTACGTCCTCCGCTTCCTGCTCGGTGTCGCCGAGGCCGGCTTCTTCCCCGGCATCATCCTTTATCTCACCTATTGGTACCCGGCCGAATATCGCGCGCGCTTCCTCGCGGCCTTTGCCATCGCGGTGCCGGTCTCGACCGTGATCGGCGCGCCGATCTCGGGCCTGCTGCTCGGGCTCGATGGTGTGCTGGGCTTGCAGGGTTGGCAGTGGCTGTTCATTATCGAGGGCGTGCCGTCGGTGTTGCTCGGCATCGTCACCTGGTTCTATCTCACGGACAAGCCGGAGAAGGCGGACTGGCTGTCGGCCGAGCAGAAGGCCTGGCTCAAGGCCAGGCTTGATACGGAGGTCGCGGCCAAGCAGGCGGTGAAGCACCTCTCGCTCGGCGAAGCCTTGTCGTCGCCGAAGGTGATTGCGCTGAGCCTGATCTATTTCGGCTTCGTTGGTGCACTTTACGGCATGCAGTTCTGGCTGCCGCAGATCGTGAAGGCGTTTGGCCTCACCAACGCGCAGACTGGCTTCGTCACCGCGATCCCGTACCTGTTCGGCACCATCGCGATGATTCTGTGGGCGCGTCATTCCGATGCCACGCGCGAACGCGTGATGCATGTCGGCGCGCCGCTCCTTCTCACGGCCGCTGCGCTCGGCGTCTCCTCCTATCTGACCGATCCCATCCTGACGATGGTGGCGCTGACGGTGGCCGCGATCGGCGTATTCTGCTGCTTCGGCGTGTTCTGGACCCTGCCGACCGCCTGGCTGTCCGGCATGGCGGCCGCCGGCGCCATCGCTCTGATCAACTCGATCGGCAACCTCGCCGGCTTCGCCGGGCCCTATCTGATTGGCTGGGTCAAGGAAGCCACCGGCCAGACCTCGACCGGCCTCCTGGTCCTGGCGGTTCTGCCTCTGATCGCCGGCATCCTGGTCTTCGTCGGCGGCCACGAGAGCGAGCACGAGTTCGCGGAGGAGGGCCGGTAGCGGCTTCCTAGGGCGGGCAGAGGCGCGCGCTTCGCGCGCCGTGCCCACCATCTTTGCTCGATGGCGACAGACGCGGTGGGCACGCGGAGCCTGTCATCGGGCGCGCGTTCGCGCGACCTGGTGGCTTTGCCCACCCTGCTATGCCACCTCTCCGAACAGGGGCCCCTTACGAGCCCTTAACGCTCACGTTTTTCTGATGACTGACGATTATTGACTTTTATCAGTGATTAGTCGACATTTCTCCGGAACACAGCCGCAGGAGTGTCCGATGTTCGTCCGGTCGATTTTGTCGAGCTATTCCAGGCTCTTGGCAGGTGCTTCGCTGGCCCTGATGGCAATCGCGCTGGCCGGGTGTAATGACACCGTGGCGCAAAAGGCCGAGCCGCCGCGGCCGGTTCTGGTCGCTACCGCCCATTACGAGGCCGAGACGCCGGAGCGCAGCTTTGTCGGCACCATCAGGCCCCGGATCGAGAGCGACCTCGGCTTTCGCGTCGCCGGCAAGGTGGCCAAGCGCCTGGTCGAGGTCGGGCAGACCGTCGAGGAGGGCCAGCCACTCGCGACCCTTGATGAAGTTGATCTGAAGCTCCAGGCCGAGCAGGCCGTGGCCGAGCAGACCGCCGCGACCGGTGTGCTGGCCCAGGCCGCCGCCGCCGAGCAACGCGCCAAGGATCTCAAGGCCAAGGGCTGGACCACCGACGCGCAGATGGATTCAAGCCGCGCCGCCGCCGACGAGGCCCGCGCGCGGTTGAATCGCGCCGAGCGCTCGGTCGAGCTGACCAAGAATTCCCTTTCCTACGCGACGCTCAACGCCGACGCCCGCGGCGTCGTCACTGCAACGCTGATCGAGCCCGGCCAGGTGGTCGCCGCGGGCCAGGCTTCGATCCGCGTCGCCCGCTTTGCCGAGAAGGAAGCGGTCGTCGCGATCCCTGAGACGCTGGTCGGACGCGCCAAGTCGGGCACCGCCAGCGTCACCCTTTGGTCGGAACCCAACAAGAAGTACGCCGCGAAGCTGCGCGAGATCGCGCCTGCCGCCGATGCTGCCACGCGCACCTATCTTGCAAAGTTCTCGCTGCCGGAAGCCGACGACAAGGTCGCGCTCGGCATGACGGCGACGCTGACGCTGTCCGATGCCGCGACCGAACGCGTCGCGCGGCTGCCGCTGTCGGCGCTGTTCAACGAAGGTGGCAAGCCCTCCTTCTATGTCGTCGACGACAACGGCGCCGTCGCGCTGAGGCCGGTCACGGTCAAATCCTACGAAAGCAACGACGTGGTCATCACCAGTGGCGTGGAAGAGGGCGCGAAGATCGTCGCGCTCGGCGTGCAAAAGCTCGATCCGAACATGAAGGTCCGGATCGTATCCTCGCTGTCGTTCTAGTTACCGAGCATGATCCGGAAAAGTGTGCAGCGGTTTTCCGAGAAAGATCATGCTCAAACAATAAAGAGTTCCGTCATTGCGAGGTGAGTTTCGGCCGTCGCGCGAATGCGACGGAAGAAGCGGCGAAGTGATCCAGATCCTGCCCAGCCCCCTGGATCGCTTCGCTACCTCGCAATGACGGGTTTCAACAGGGGTGGTTGTTTTGTTCTTGGCAATTGGGTCATCTCTGGAGAGAGTGCGATGAAGCGCTTCAACCTTTCCGCCTGGGCCGTCAGCCATCCGACGCTGGTGCTGTTCCTGATGATCGTGCTCGGCGCCGCTGGCTTCTTCTCCTATCAGAAGCTCGGCCGCGCCGAAGATCCGTTCTTCACCGTGAAGGTGGTCAACGTCTCCGTGATATGGCCGGGCGCAACCGCCCAGGAGATGCAGACCCAGGTCGCCGATCCCATCGAGAAGAAGCTCCAGGAGCTGCCCTATTTCGAGAAGGTGCAGACCTACTCGAAACCCGCTTTCACCGCGATGCAGGTGACCTTCCGCGACAACACGCCGCCGAAGGACGTGCCGTATCTCTTCTATCTCCTGCGCAAGAAGCTCGTTGACGTCCAGGGGCAGTTGCCCGCCGGCATTCTCGGGCCCGTCGTCAACGACGAGTTCTCCGACGTCGATTCCATTCTCTACATGATGACCGGCGATGGCGCGGACTATGCGCAGCTCAAGAAGACTGCCGAAGGTTTCCGCCAGCGCCTCCTTAAAGTTCCCGGCGTGACCAAGGTCGACGTCTACGGCACGCAGGATGAGCGCATCTATGTCGAGTTCAGCCACGCCAAGCTCGCAACCCTCGGCATCACGCCGCAGGCGCTGTTCGATTCGCTGGCCAAGCAGAACAACGTGACCCCGGCCGGCACAGTCGAGACGTCCTCGCAGCGCGTGCCGCTGCGCGTCACCGGCGCGCTCGACGGGGCCAAGGCCGTTGCCGAAACGCCCGTGGAAAGCAACGGCCGCGTGTTCCGCCTCGGAGACATCGCGACCGTCACGCATGGCTATGTCGATCCGCCCAGCTTCGTCGTGCGCCAGGAAGGCAAGCCCGCGATCGGCATCGGCGTCGTCACCGCCAAGGGCGCCAACATCCTCGAACTCGGCAAGGAGGTCGAGAAGGCAACCGGCGAATTCATGAAGGCGGTGCCGCAGGGCATCGACGTCGAGTTGATTGCCGACCAGCCCAACGTGGTCGAGCATGCGGTCGGCGAGTTCGTGCACTCCTTCGTCGAGGCGCTCGCGATCGTCCTGTTTGTCTCTTTCGTTGCACTCGGCTGGCGCACCGGCATCGTGGTCGCGCTGTCGGTGCCGTTGGTGCTCGGCATCGTCTTCATCGTCATGAACTCGATGTCGCTCGACCTGCACCGCATCTCGCTTGGCGCGCTGATCATCGCGCTCGGTCTTTTGGTCGACGATGCCATCATCGCAGTCGAGATGATGGTGGTGAAGATGGAGCAGGGCTGGGACCGCATCCGTGCCGCGTCCTTTGCCTGGGAATCCACCGCCTTTCCGATGCTTACGGGAACGCTGGTCACGGCCGCTGGCTTCCTCCCCATCGGCTTTGCCAACTCGGCGGTCGGCGAATATGCCGGCAGCATCTTCTGGATCGTGGCGATCGCGTTGGTCGCCTCCTGGTTCGTCGCGGTGATCTTCACGCCCTATATCGGCGTCAAGCTGTTGCCCAACATGAAGGTGCATCACAGCCACGATCCGCACGCAGTCTATGAGACGCGGATGTACCGCGGCCTTCGCGCCATCGTGCAGTGGTGCGTCAACCACCGTATCACGGTGGTGGTGGCGACCGTGGGCGTCTTCGCCGCCTCGATCGTCGGCTTCGGCCATGTGCAGCAGCAGTTCTTCCCGCTGTCCGAGCGGCCCGAGCTGTTCCTCCAGCTCCGCCTGCCGGAAGGCACCGCCTTCAACGTCACCGAAAAGGCGGTGAAGGATGCCGAGAAGCTGCTGAAGGATGACCAGGACATCGCGACCTACACGGCCTATGTCGGGCAGGGCTCGCCGCGCTTCTGGCTCGGCCTCAATCCGCAGCTGCCGAACGAGGCCTTTGCCGAGATCGTTATCGTTGCCAAGGGTGTCGAAGCGCGCGAGCGCATCAAGGCCAAGCTCGAGAACGCCGTCGCCGACGGCGCGCTCAACGAAGCCCGCGTCCGCGTCGACCGCTTCAATTTCGGTCCGCCCGTCGGCTTCCCCGTTCAGTTCCGCGTGATCGGCCCCGATCCCAACAAGGTGCGCGAGATCGCCTACCAGGTCCGCGACGTCATGCGGCAGAACAAGAACGTCAAGGACGTCCAGCTCGACTGGAACGAGCAGTCGCCCTATCTCAAGCTCGTCGTCGACCAGGACCGCGCGCGCGCGATGGGCCTTACCCCGCAGGAGGTATCGCAGTCGCTCGCGATGCTGATCTCCGGTGCGCAGGTGACGACCGTTCGTGACGGCATCGAAAAGGTCGGCGTGGTCGCCCGTGCGATCCCGTCCGAGCGGCTCGACCTCGCCCATGTCGGCGATCTCACCATCACTTCGCGCAACGGCGTCGCCGTGCCGCTCCAGCAGATTGCCAAGATCGAGTATTCCCACGAGGAGCCGATCCTGTGGCGGCGCAACCGCGACATGGCGATCACCGTGCGCTCCGACGTCGTCGATGGCGTGCAGGCGCCCGACGTCACCAGCCAGATCACGCCGAAGCTGCAACAGATCAAGGACTACCTTGAGCCGGCCTACCGAATCGAGCCGGGCGGCGCGTTTGAGGAATCCGCCAAGGGCAATGCCTCGATCTTCATTCTCTTCCCGGTGATGGTCATGGTGATGCTGACGCTGTTGATGATCCAGCTCCAGAGCTTCTCGCGCCTGATCCTGGTGTTCCTCACCGCACCGCTCGGCATCGTCGGTGCGTCCCTCGGGCTCAACGTCGCCAACCAGCCGTTCGGCTTCGTGGCACTGCTCGGCCTGATCGCGCTCGCCGGTATGATCATGCGCAACACGGTCATCCTGGTCGACCAGATCGAGACCGACGTCTCCCATGGCCTGACCCGGCGCGAGGCGATCGTGGAGGCGACCGTCCGCCGCGCCCGCCCGGTCGTGCTGACCGCACTTGCCGCGATCCTCGCCATGATCCCGCTGTCGCGCTCGGCGTTCTGGGGACCGATGGCGATCACCATCATGGGCGGCTTGTTCGTTGCGACCTTCCTGACGCTCCTGTATCTGCCGGGCCTCTATGCCCTGTGGTTCCGCAAGAGCCTCGACGAGGCCGGTTCGGCCGAGCATCCGGAAGCGGCACCGCAGCATGGCAGCGATGCCGAGCCAGCATTTCCGCTTGCTGAGGCCGCTGAATAGATGAAGAGTGACTACTGACGAGTCCTGACAGATGACACTGGTTTCGGAACATATCGAAAGCGACACCCGGGAGCGCATTCTCGAGGTGGCCGAGCGGCTGTTCCGCCAGATCGGCTACCAGAAGACCACTGTCGGCGACATCGCCAAAGAGCTCCGGATGAGCCCGGCCAACGTCTATCGGTTCTTCGAATCGAAGAAGGCGATCCATCAGTCCGTCGCCCGGGCGCTGATGGGCGAGGTCGAACTCGAGGCGCAGCGGATCGTGGCCCAGCCCGGTCCGGTGCGCGACCGCTTCCGGCAGCTTCTGACGACCATCCATCGCATGAACACCGAGCGCTATGTCGGTGATTCCAAGCTGCATGAGATGGTCGAGATCGCGATGCAGGAGGACTGGGACGTCTGCGTAGCCCATATGGAGTGCATCGCCTCGATCATCGGCCAGGTGATCGCGCAAGGTGCTGCCTCCGGCGAATTCGAGGCTCCGGACCTGCAACTGGCCTCGCTCTGCGCCTGCACCGCGATGATGCGCTTCTTTCATCCCCAGATGATCGCCCAATGCGCCACCAAGCCGGGGCCCACGATTGACCAGATGATCGATTTCGTCATCGCAGGACTGTCGCCGCGTCACTGACGGGGCAGGAATTTCTCCTATAAATGGGTCGACCGCCGCGGACTGACCGCCTGATGGCAGGTCAGGACGGATCGACACACTCCGTCATTGCGAGCCTAGCGAAGCAATCCAGAATCCTTGCCGCGGAGGCAGTCTGGATTGCTTCGCTTCGCTCGCAGTGGCGAAAAGGAAGCAGCGCGTGACCGAAAAAGACCTGCACTTCTATGAGCCCGCCAAGGGCCATGGCCTCAAGCACGATCCCTTCAACGCCATCATCGCGCCGCGGCCGATCGGCTGGATCTCCTCGCGTGACGCCAACGGCCACGTCAACCTTGCGCCCTACAGCTTCTTCAATGCCTTCTGCTACACCCCGCCGATCATCGGCTTCTCCTCCACCAACTGGAAGGACACCGTCGGCAATATCGAAGCCACAAAGGAGTTCGTGTGGAATCTCGCCACCATGGATTTGGCGAAACAGATGAACGCGACCGCCGCCCACGTCGGCCCCGAGGTCGACGAATTCAGGATTGCGGGGCTCACCGCGGTGCCCGGCCGGCTCGTCAACGTGCCGCGCGTCGGCGAAAGCCCGGTCGCCTTCGAGTGCAGGGTGTCCGACATCGTGCGCCTCAAGGGCGCCGACGGCCGGCAGGCCGACGCCTGGCTGACGCTCGGCGAGGTCGTCGCCGTCCACATCGACAAGGCCTTCATCAAGGATGGCGTCTACCAGACGGCTGCGCCCCGTCCGATCGTCCGTGCGGGACGGCGCGGTGACTATTTCGAGATCAAGCCGGAAAACATGTTTGAGATGCTCAGGCCGGATTGATCTTGCCTCTCTCTCGTCGATGGGTACCCCGGATGGAGCGCAGCGAAATCCGGGATATTCTTGCGCGGCTCCCCGGATTGCGCTTCGCTCCATCTGGGCTACGAAAATATTTTCAAACGAGAGACGCATGACCGAACAGACCCACACCGGACCGCGCGGCGATCTCTGCATCCGCACGCTCGCGATGCCGGCCGACACCAACGCGAATGGCGACATCTTCGGCGGCTGGCTGCTCAGCCAGATGGACGTCGGCGGCGGCGTGTTCGCCTCGAAAGTCGCGAAGTCGCGCACCGTGACGGTCGCGATCGAGGCGATGAATTTTCGCAAGGCGGTCTATGTCGGCGATCTCGTCTCGGTCTACGCCAATCTCGTGCGCGTGGGGCGTACCTCGCTCACCGTGAATCTCGAAGCCTGGGCGCTGCGTCGCGGCGAAGAGCATCCGTTCCTCGTCACCGACGGCAACTTCACCTATGTCTCGATCGACGAACATGGCCGCCCGCAGACCGTCAGCCGCACCGAGCCGCCGATCGCGACGTAGGCGCGCGGAGCCTCAACGCATGCGTTGCCTTAACGCATGTGGTGATCGTGCGCCGCGGATGTCGCGGCTTCGCCAAGAACAAGTCATAAAACGGATGAGGTCGCAGCGTACTCCATTGCGTGTCGATTCGGGGTGGAAACGGCGGCAATGCCCATAGGAACCTTTGGGCAAGAGCACCGTTATTTGCCCGCACTCGAGGAATCACGGGCAATGCCGGACAGCTACATCATCGAAGTCAATTCGCAGACCGCAGGTATCGTCGTACGCAACCCGGAAGGATACCGCTTCTTCGCTTCCTCCCACCGCTTCAACCGCCTCGAAGGCCAGATCTTCCGCAACGCCCGCGAAGCGGAACGCGCAGCGCGACGCCTCGCGAATGGCGATTTGAAGGAAGCGGCGTGAGGGGCCAAACTTGCAGATCGTTGCCTCGTGATCCCGGGGCGCGCGTAGCGCGAGCCATGATGCGCAATTGCGCATCCGAGAATCCATCGGGCCGCAAAGGCTGCTGATGAAAAGTCTGCTGATGAATGGATTCCGGGTTCGCGCCTCACGGCGCGCCCCGGAATGACGTATCCCCGGAATGACGTATCGGTGAAAGTTTCGCGCTAAAGCTTCGTCGCGGCGCGCGACAGCAGCTTCCAGTCGTCGCCCTGCTTCTGCCAGTTCATCAGGATGTGAAGGTTGGTCGGCACTTTTTTCCCATCAGCCACCATCTCCTGCTCGGCGATCCAGTGGAAACGCACGATCGCGGCGGGGCCGACCACCTTGATGGTCGGGTCCTTGTACTCGATCGACAGGAATTTCGACTTTCCATCGGTGGCGTTGGCGATGAAGGTCGCCTTGTCCTCGACCTTGCCGCTGGAATGGCTGTAGCTGAGATCGTCCCAGCAGAGCGCGCCGAGCGCCTTGGGATCCGCTGCGATCTGGGCAAGACGAAAAGCCTCGACTTTTTTCGCGACCGCCTCTTCGTCAACCGAGGCGGCGAGCGCGGGGGCCGCGCCGACTGCTGTCAGTACAAGGGCCGAGACGGCCAGTTCGCGCCGATTGATGGTCATCGTTTGCTCCTTTTGCTCTTGCAGGTAGTGTTGCAGTCACGCTCGATTTTGTCGAGCACCCACTTTTGTCATTCCGGGGCCCGCGAAGCGCGAGCTATGAGGCGCAATTGCGCATCTGAGAATCCATTGAGCCGCTGCAGACTGCTGATGAATGGATACCGGGCCCGCGCCTTACGCCGCGCCCCGGAATGACGAACGAGTTTTTCTCGGCTATTGGTGCGTCCCGACGAAAAGGAATCATTTGAAATGTCGCAAGCCACGGGCCATGCGCTGCTGTTCGACATCGACGGCACGCTCGCCGATACCGACGCGCTGCATCGCGAGGCGTTCAACCGGATCTTCGGCCCGCGCGGTCATGTGTTCGATCACGCCCGTTTTTCGAAGGAGTTGCAGGGCTTCTCCAATGCCTCGATCGGCGAGCGGTTCCTGCCGCGCGAATCCCTCGAAGCCCGCGCAGCCATCATGGACGAGAAGGAGCACATCTTCCGCACGCTGGTGGCCGGGCAGATCAAACCCGTGCCGGGTCTCATGGCGCTGCTCGACAAGGCGGACGCGACGGGCATTCCGATGGTCGCCGTCACCAACGCGCCGCGGCTGAATGCGGAGATGCTGCTGTCGGGTCTCGGCATCATGGATCGTTTCAAGGCGATCGTGATCGGCGACGAACTGCCGCACGGCAAGCCGCATCCGCTGCCTTATCTGGAAGGGCTGCGCTTCGCCGGCGCTGCTGCCCATGCCTCGATCGCGTTCGAGGATTCCCGTTCCGGAATTCAATCGGCCTCGGCCGCGGGCATACCAACGATCGGAATGCGGACCTCGCTCAGTCACGACGATCTGGTCGCTGCCGGCGCCGTCGCCTCGGCCTTTGCTTACGATGATGACACCCTGATGAAGCTGGTCGCGGCCGCCATGAAGTGGTGAGGGCAGGGGAGAGGCGCTCGCGCCGCCGTTAACCTTGCTCCGCTCTCTCGTTGACCGCGGCGGCGAACCGCCGCACCATGCAAAACTCTGATCTGAGGTGGCTGCCGTGACCGGACTAACCCATCGCCAAGCCGAAATCCTCAACATCGCCCGCGCTTCGGGCCGGGTGATGGTCGAGGAGCTCGCGCGCCGTTTCGAGGTTTCGGCGCAGACCATCCGGAAAGATCTCAACGATCTCTGTGAGCGCCGCTCGCTGACCCGCATCCATGGTGGCGCCATCATCGCCTCTGGCGTCGAGAACCTCGCCTATGAAGCGCGGCGCTTCGTCGCCGCCGACGAGAAGAAGGCAATCGGCGCCGCGGCCGCCTCGCTGATTCCGAACGGCTGCTCGCTCTTCATCAACATCGGCACCACGACGGAAGAGGTCGCAAGCGCGCTGACCTCGCACGAGGACCTGCTCGTCATCACCAACAATCTCAACGTCGCGATGCTGCTCTATCGCCATCCCCGCATCGAGGTGGTGGTCGCCGGCGGCACGGTGCGGCGCGCCGACGGCGCGGTGGTCGGCTCGACCGCGACGCAACTCATCGGCCAATTCAAGGTCGACTATGCCATCATCGGTGCGTCCGCGATCGATGAAGAAGGCGCGCTGCTCGACTTCGACTATCGCGAGGTGCAGGTGGCGCAGGCTATCATTGCCAATGCGCGCAGCGTCATGCTGGTCGCCGACTCCACGAAGCTGAGGCGCAGCGCGCCGGTGCGCATCGCCCATATCAGCCAGATCCAGACCTTCGTCACCGACCAGGAATTGCCCGAGCGCCTCGCCACCATCTGCCACAGCAAGGGCATCGAGGTGGTCGAGGCAATGCCGAAAGGCTCGCCCGACGACGACGCGGCGGCGGAACCAACACAGGATTCCGCGCCAGAAGCCACGCCGGTGGTGCGGCTGAGGTAATCGCCGCAGCCTCGGCCCACATTCGGTTGCGCTCCATGTGAGCCGCCTTCCAGAGGGTGCGCGCGAGTGCCTACCCTTTCATCCAATTGCCCACCAAAAACCCCCCAATTGCCCACGAAAAAAGTTCCATCTTCGCTTTCTTTCGTCTTGCTTTCGTTTTTGGTTCTGATCTAATCGAAACCGAAAGCAAAATCGCCCAAGCGAACGGGCGGTCGCCGGGGGATGCGTCTGTTGGAGCGTATTTTCGACCTCGCCATCATTGGAGGCGGTGTTAACGGTTGCGGCATCGCGCGCGATGCGGTCGGCCGAGGCAACACGGTTTTCCTGTGTGAAATGAATGACCTGGCGAGCGGGACGTCGTCCTGGTCGACCAAGCTCGTGCATGGCGGCCTGCGCTATCTCGAATATTACGAGTTCCGCCTGGTCCGCGAGGCGCTGATCGAGCGCGAGATCCTCTGGGGCGTCGCACCCCACATCATTCGTCCCTTGCGTTTCGTTTTGCCGCATCACGCCGGCCTGCGCCCGGCCTGGCTGCTTCGCCTTGGCCTTTTCCTCTACGACCATATTGGCGGCCGTCACCTGTTGCCGGCGACCCGTTCGGTTGATCTGACCAAGGATGAAGTCGGCCGTCCCCTGATTCCGAACCGCTATTCACGCGCCTTCGAATATTCCGACTGCTTCGTCGACGACGCCCGCCTCGTCGTGCTCAACGCGCGCGATGCCGCCGACAAGGGGGCGGAGATCCGCACCCGCACCCGTGCCACCGAAATCCGTCAGTCCGACGGCGTCTGGACCGTCGGCATGGTCGACACCATCACCGGCGCGCGCTCGACAATCCGCGCCCGCGCGCTGGTCAATGCCGGCGGTCCCTGGGTCGAGGACGTGCTCGGCCGCGGCGCCGGAGTGAACGCCAAGGCAAAAGTCCGCCTGGTGCAGGGCTCGCACATCGTGGTCAAAAAGCTCTACGACCACGACCGCGCCTACATGTTCCAGAATGCGGATGGCCGGATCATCTTCGTCATTCCCTACCAGGATGATTTCACGCTGATCGGTACCACCGATCGCGACTATGACGGCGATCCCGCCAAGGTGAAGGCGACGGCCGAAGAGATCCAATACCTCTGCACCGCCGCGAGCGAATATCTCGCGATGGCCGTGAAGCCCGAGGACGTCGTCTGGACCTATTCCGGCGTCCGCCCGCTCTATGACGACGGTGCCAGCGAGGCGAAGGCCGCGACCCGTGACTATGTGTTCGAGCTCGACACGCCCGGTGGCGCGCCGCTGCTCTCGATCTATGGCGGCAAGATCACGACCTACCGCCGTCTCGCCGAAGAGGCGCTCGAGCGTCTCGCGCCCTATTTGCGCAGCGCCAAGGCGCGCGAGGGCTGGACCGGCAAATGGCCGCTGCCCGGTGGCGACATGGACGTGTCGGCCGTCGATGCCCTGATCGCGGACCTCCAGCGCGGCTATCCGTTCCTCTCCGTCGAGCATGCCCGCCGTCTGGCGCGGGCCTATGGAACCCGTGCCATCAAGCTCCTGGGCGATGCCAAGTCGCTGGCCGATCTCGGCCAGTCCTTCGGCGCCACGCTGACGGAACGTGAGGTGCGCTATCTCATGAACAACGAATGGGCGGTGACCGCCGAGGATATCGTCTGGCGGCGCTCCAAGCTTGGCCTGCGACTAAGTGCCGATCAGATCGCGGCACTTGACGACTGGATCGCCAGCCATGCCGTGCCGCAAAGTCCCCTGCTCGAAGCAGGAGGACGCTCATGACCGTCACACTGGATCACGTCAGCCGTTCTGTGGACGGCGTTCCGCACATCCGCGACGTCTCGCTGATGCTCGACGGCGGCACGCTCAACGTGCTGCTCGGGCCGACGCTGTCGGGCAAGACCTCGATCATGCGGCTGCTCGCGGGCCTCGACAAGCCAACCACGGGCAGGGTGCTGGTCAACGGCAAGGACGTCACCGGCATCGACGTGCGCCAGCGCTCGGTCGCGATGGTCTACCAGCAGTTCATCAACTACCCCTCGCTCACGGTCTACGAGAACATTGCCTCGCCGCTGCGTGTCCAGGGCAAGCCGCGCGAGGAGATCGAGAAGCGTGTCGCGGAGGCCGCAAAGTTGCTGCGGCTCGAGCCGTTCCTGAAGCGCACGCCTCTTCAGCTTTCCGGCGGCCAGCAGCAGCGCACCGCGATCGCGCGTGCGCTGGTGAAGGGCGCCGATCTCGTGCTGCTCGACGAGCCTCTCGCCAATCTCGACTACAAGCTCCGCGAGGAGCTGCGCGCCGAGCTGCCGCGCATCTTCGAGGCCTCCGGCGCGATCTTCGTCTATGCGACGACCGAGCCGTCCGAAGCGCTGCTGCTCGGTGGCAACACCGTCTGCATGTGGGAGGGCCGCGCGCTCCAGATGGGCGAGACCTCCAACGTCTACCGCCGTCCGCAGACGCTCCGCGTTGCGCAGGTATTTTCGGACCCGCCGCTCAATCTGGTCGGTATCGAGAAGAAGAACGGGCAGGTCGCTTATGCCGGCGGCAGCTCGGCGCCGGCCTCCGGCCTTTACGCCGGGCTCGCCGACGGACCCTATCGCGTCGGCTTTCGCGCCCACCAGCTCGGGATCGCCAATGGCCAGGCCGATCGCCACGCCTTCCACGCCACAGTGACGGTGACCGAGATCACCGGTTCGGAGAGTTTCGTGCATTTGACCCGCGACGGATCGAACTGGGTTGCGGTGTTGCACGGCGTGCACGAGTTCGAGCCCGGCCAGACGCTCGACGCCGTGCTCGATCCGCAGGATGTCTTCGTGTTCGACGCGGCCGACCGCCTGGTCGCCGCGCCCAGCTCCATAAATACGTGAGGGAGGTGCGCCATGGCCCGCATTGACCTCGTCGATCTCGCGCATTCCTACGGCGGCAATGATGCCGCCCCCGAGAGCTTTGCGCTGAAGCCGGTGACCATGACCTGGCGGCAGGGCGGCGCCTATGCGCTGCTCGGGCCTTCTGGCTGCGGCAAGACCACGCTGCTCAACGTCATCTCAGGCATCATCACGCCCTCGCGCGGAAAAATCCTGTTCGACGGCAAGGACATCACACCGCTGTCAACCCAGAAGCGCAACATCGCCCAGGTGTTCCAGTTTCCGGTGATCTACGACACCATGACGGTGGGGGAGAACCTGGCCTTTCCGCTGAAGAACCGCGGCGTGCCGAAGGCCGATATCGACAAGCGCGTGACCCAGATCGGCCGCCTGCTCGATCTCGAGCCGTATCTGAACCGCAAGGCGACGCGGCTCACGGCCGACGCCAAGCAGAAGATCTCGCTCGGCCGGGGCCTCGTGCGCAACGACGTTGCCGCCGTACTGTTCGACGAGCCGCTGACGGTGATCGATCCCGAGCTGAAGTGGCAGCTCCGCTCGAAGCTGAAGGCGCTGCATCGCGAGCTCGACCTCACGATGATCTACGTCACCCACGATCAGACCGAGGCGCTGACCTTCGCCGACACGGTGGTCGTGATGCATGACGGCCGCGTGGTGCAGAGCGGCACGCCGGCCGAGCTGTTCGACAAGCCCGCGCATACCTTCGTCGGCTACTTCATCGGCTCGCCCGGCATGAACATCCTGCCGGCGGAGGTGAGGGGCCGCGAGGCGCGGATCGACGGCCACGTCATCGCGCTCAACCGCAGCTACGACAATCTGCCCACGGGGGCCAAGATCGAGATCGGCGTGCGTCCGGAATTCGTCGACGTGGTCGCGCCGGCGCCGGGGCTGCTCACCTCGAAGATCGACCGGATCGACGATCTCGGTCGCATTCGCTTCGCCCGCGTGCGCGTCGGCGATGCCAAGCTCGCTGCCCGCGCGCCGGGCGGCTTCACCAGCTCCGACGGCTCCGCCGGGCTGAAGTTCGACCCGTCGCATGTCCACGTCTATGCGGACAGCCTTCTGGTAGAGGGAGCCGTCTGATGGACAAGACCATCAATCAAAAAGCCTGGTTCCTGGTTCTGCCGGTGTTCCTGGTCGTCGCCTTTTCCGCGGTGATTCCGCTGATGACGGTGGTGAACTATTCGATGCAGGACACCTTCGGCAACAACCAGTTCTTCTGGAACGGCGTCGGCTGGTTCAAGGAGCTGCTCGACCCCTCGACCGATCTGGGCGGCCGCTTCCTGGCTTCGCTCGGCCGCAACCTGTTCTTCTCGCTCGTCATCCTCGCCATCGAGGTGCCGCTCGGCATCGTCATTGCGCTGTCGATGCCGCGGGAGGGCTGGACGGTGGCCGCCTGCCTCGTGATCCTCGCGTTGCCGCTGTTGATTCCGTGGAACGTGGTCGGAACGATCTGGCAGATTTTCGGCCGTCCCGACATCGGCCTGCTCGGCTACACGCTCAACAGTCTCGGCATCAACTACAACTACGTGTCGAACGAGATCGATGCCTGGCTGACCGTCATCGTGATGGACGTCTGGCACTGGACCAGCCTGGTTGCGCTTCTGTGCTACGCCGGCCTGAAGTCGATTCCCGATGCCTATTACCAGGCGGCGCAGATCGACGGTGCCTCGCGCTGGGCAGTGTTCACCGCGATCCAGCTCCCGAAGATGAATCGCGTGCTGCTGATCGCGGTGCTGCTGCGCTTCATGGACAGCTTCATGATCTACACCGAGCCGTTCGTCGTCACCGGCGGCGGTCCGGGCAACTCCACGACCTTCGTCTCGATCGAGCTCGTCAAGATCGCGCTCGGCCAGTTCGACCTCGGCAAGGCCGCGGCCCTGTCGCTGGTCTACAATCTGATCATCCTGATCGTCTGCTGGGTGTTCTACACCGTGATGACCAATGCCGGCGTCGAGCGCAAGACGCAGGCCGAGAAAGAGCCCGCGGCGGAGCTCAAGCCCGCCGGCGCGCTCCAGCCCGCGCATGCGCTTCAGCCCAAGGAAGGAGTGGCCTGATGCACTCGATCCCCGGCCGACGCGTCATCATGGCGCTGTTCCTGATCTTCCTGCTGTTGCCGATCTACTGGCTCGTCAACATGAGCTTCAAGACCAACAGCGAGATCGTCTCGACGATGACGCTGTGGCCGCATGCGCCGACGCTGCAGCATTACAAGCGCATCTTCACCGACGAGAGCTGGTATTCAGGCTACATCAACTCGCTGGAATACGTCGTTCTCAACACTCTCATCTCGATCACCGTGGCGCTCCCGGCGGCCTACGCCTTCTCGCGCTATCGGTTCCTCGGCGACAAGCACCTGTTCTTCTGGCTGTTGTCGAACCGCATGGCGCCCGCCGCAGTCTATGCGCTGCCGTTCTTCAACCTCTATTCGGCGATCGGGCTGTTCGATACGCCGTGGGCGGTGGCGCTCGCGCACTGCATCTTCAACGTGCCGCTCGCGGTGTGGATCCTCGAAGGCTTCGTCTCCGGCGTGCCGCGCGAAATCGACGAGACCGCGTTCCTCGACGGCTATTCCTTCCCGCGCTTCTTCGTCAAGATCCTGATCCCGCTGATCGCAAGTGGCATCGGCGTCGCCGCCTTCTTCTGCTTCATGTTCTCGTGGGTCGAGCTCCTGCTCGCGCGCACGCTGACCTCGGTGCAGGCCAAGCCCATCGCGGCGATCATGACCCGCACGGTGTCCGCGGCCGGCATGGACTGGGGGCTGCTCGCTGCCGCTGGCGTGCTCACCATCATTCCGGGCGCGCTCGTGATCTGGTTCGTCCGCAACTATATCGCGCGCGGCTTCGCGCTGGGCCGGGTTTAAGGAGGCGACCATGGAATCCATCGCATGGATGGCCTGGACGATACCGACCGCGATCTTCTTCGGCGCGCTCGCCTGCACGCTCGCGGTAATGACATATCTTGCTGCGGTCTATCCCGAGGCGGAGCGCGTGGGCGTCCTGCGCATTCCGACCACGCGCGGCGATCGCCTTTTCATCTCGCTGATTGCGGCCGCCGTCATCCATCTCGCGTGGATCGGCCTCGTCGGCACCGACACGATCGGCACGCTGCCGATCGGCGAGGAGGGGTTTGAACTGTCGAGCCTGTGGCTCGCATCAGGAATTTCGCTTGTCACGGCCGCGCTCATATTCCGCACGGTCTGAAGCTCGCGAAGAAGACCAGATCCGGGGTCAACCCGGGCCTGTTAGAGTTTGTCGCTGCAACGGAGGAACAACATGCGACAGTTTAGGAGAAGGAAAGGTCCATTGACCAAGATTAGCTTTCTGACGGTATCCAGTGCCGCAGCTATCATTGCGGCTGCATTCGCGACCTCGGCGCCGGTTCGCGCCGCCGATGACGCCACGATCCAGAAGTGGATCGCGGAATTCCAGCCCTCGACCCTGTCGAAGGACGACCAGAAGAAGGAGCTTGAGTGGTTCGCCAAGGCCGCCGAACCCTTCAAGGGCATGGAAATCAACGTCGTCTCGGAGACGATCACGACTCACGAATACGAGTCGCAGACGCTCGCCAAGGCGTTCACCGAGCTCACCGGCATCAAGCTCAAGCACGACATCATCCAGGAAGGTGACGTCGTCGAGAAGCTGCAGACGCAGATGCAGTCCGGCAAGAACGTGTACGACGGCTGGATCAACGACTCCGACCTGATCGGCACGCACTTCCGCTACGGCCAGACCATCGTGCTGTCGGATTACATGACCGGCGAGGGCAAGGACGTCACCGACCCGATGCTCGACGTCAACGACTTCATCGGCAAGTCTTTCGGCACCGCGCCGGATGGAAAGCTCTATCAGCTTCCCGACCAGCAGTTCGCGAACCTCTACTGGTTCCGCTACGACTGGTTCACCAACCCCGACTACAAGGCCAAGTTCAAGGCCAAGTATGGCTACGAGCTCGGCGTGCCCGTGAACTGGTCCGCCTATGAGGACATCGCCGAGTTCTTCACCAACGACATCAAGGAGATCAACGGCGTCAAGGTCTACGGCCATATGGACTATGGCAAGAAGGACCCGTCGCTCGGATGGCGTTTCACCGACGCCTGGCTCTCGATGGCCGGCAATGGTGACAAGGGCATTCCGAACGGTCTGCCGGTCGACGAATGGGGCATCCGCATGGAAGGCTGCCGTCCGGTCGGCTCCAGCGTCGATCGTGGTGGCGACACCAACGGCCCGGCCTCGGTCTACGCCATCTCGAAGTATCTCGAGTGGCTGAAGAAGTATGCCCCGCCGCAGGCGCAAGGCATGACCTTCTCCGAGTCGGGTCCGGTCCCGGCGCAGGGTAACATTGCGCAGCAGATCTTCTGGTACACCGCCTTCACCGCCGACATGGTGAAGCCGGGCATCGCCGTGATGAACGCGGACGGTACGCCGAAGTGGCGTATGGCTCCCTCGCCGCACGGCTCGTACTGGAAGGAAGGCATGAAGCTCGGCTACCAGGACGCGGGCTCGCTCACGCTGTTGAAGTCGACCCCGGCTGACCGCCGCAAGGCGGCCTGGCTCTATCTCCAGTTCATCGTCTCCAAGTCGGTGTCGCTGAAGAAGAGCCATGTCGGTCTCACCTTCATCCGTGAATCCGACATCTGGGACAAGTCGTTCACCGAGCGTGCGCCGAAGCTCGGCGGCCTGATCGAGTTCTACCGCTCGCCCGCGCGCGTGCAGTGGACCCCGACCGGCAACAACGTGCCTGACTATCCGAAGCTCGCGCAGCTCTGGTGGCAGAACATCGGCGACGCGTCGTCGGGTGCCAAGACCGCGCAGGCCGCGATGGACTCGCTCGCTGCTGCCCAGGACGCCGTCATGGAACGCATCGAGAAGTCCGGCGTGCAGGGCGCCTGCGGTCCGAAGCTCCACAAGAAGGAGTCGGCCGAGTACTGGTTCGCGAAGGCCGAGAAGGACGGCACCATCGCGCCCCAGCGCAAGCTCGCCAACGAGAAGCCGAAGGGCGAAACGGTCGACTATGACACGCTGATCAAGTCGTGGCCGGCCTCCCCGCCCAAGCGCGCGGAAGTGAAGTAAGGCGTACCAGCCCACGCCATCCGAGAACGACGAAGGCCGGGAGCGATCCCGGCCTTTTTCCTTGCGTTGTGCAAGTACACCGTCTCCACATCGTCATTGCGAGCGCAGCGAAGATTCCATGGGGAGTGGATAGCGACCGGGTCTGAGGCCAGACTGAGGTTGCTGAA
>NZ_JBANBA010000063.1:0-53768 GCF_059803475.1 Bradyrhizobium sp. UFLA05-89
CGTATCGCACGCGATCTGGAGGAAGCTAGACCCTGGCGCCAACGGCGGCCAAGTATTCAGGCAGGAGCGGCCTGAAATTGTCGATTGCGGTATCCAGTGTTTCCTGTCGATGCCGCGTCGGCATGCGACTTGCCGTTCATCCACGCCGGCGAGATGGGCTTGTGCTCGGTAACTGTCTTGCCGGCCGATCGCTCAGATCCTATCGAACCTGAGGCATCCTCCTCATTGACACTTATCAGATCAATGCGACAGTGGAAGCGCCCGCCCGGCTGTCCCCCCGCCGCTCGAAGGCAGCATCGCGAAAAGCAGGTCGTTCTCGACAGGGTGCCGATATCGTGAGGGAAGTAAGGGCCAAATGACCGTCATCACCATCCAGTCATCGCCAAAAGGCTGCCACGTTTAGCGACCGCGCGATTTCGGGGCGTGCCGCCCATCGGGATGGCGAGGAAAGTTGCCGTCGCATGCAAGGGCCGCTGCCGCTCAGCGACAACTATATTGACTGCGATCCCGAGCCGAATTGTAAGCATTCGTGACGGATGCTTACGCTGAATTGCTACTCAACTTATTCCGGCGATGATCGCACTGCGTGACTCTCACTAGGCGTACCGCCGGCCCGAAAGTGGGCGTCCATCTCGCGAACAAGGCTGATGGTCCCATCAACCGTGATGCCTTCGAGACCTATGTCGAAACGTGCTCGTCCCCGAGCTGCCAGAGCACGCCATCGTCATCATGGACAACCTCTCCAGCCACAGAGGCCAAGCATACACGCGAGATGATCGAGGCTCCCGGCGCTACGCTCCTCTATCTCCCGCTCTACAGCCCCGATCTCAACCCGATCGAGAACGCCTTCGCCAAGCTCAAGGCACACTTGCGAAAGGCCGCCGAACGCACCGTCGGCGGCCTTTGGGACGCCATCGTGCGCATCATGGACACCTACACGCCCACGGAATCTAAAACGACTTCGCCGCCGCCGGCTATTTGCAACCTGATCGGCTAACGCTCTAGGCCGAACGGGCGGTTCGAAAACGCCTGGCACGATTGCGATGCCAAAATCCGGTATCAGAACGACTGAAATCAAATTCTATTCAAGCGAAAAGGCCTCCGGCGGGCATGCCGAAGGCCTTCTTGGAGGTAAACTTTGATCTAAGAGCCGCTTCTTGCTTCTCCTTCCGCTATTTTGACAGAATCTTACCAGTTGCGCTGAGCGCGCAGCAGCAACTGGAGGCTATGCTGGTCCTTCAGTTCGTACACGCCGGCCGGCTTGGCGATACCGGATTGCAGCGGCAAGGTCACCGTGCTTCCGCTCGCGTACTTTTGGTCGAGCATCGTGTAAGCAAGCTCGGTCGAGAAGGTCAGGTTCTTGACGGGGTTCCAGCGCGTGGCCACGCCGACGACCGAATAGTTGAAATCGGGGTTGCAACCAGCCACGCCACTTGAGAGTGCAAGGGTTGTCGCGACTGCACCGCAGATGTAGCCCTTTGCCGTGTTGTTGTATCGGACACCACCGAATCCACCGAAGATGGCGGAGTTCCAGTATGGATTCCAGTTGTGGGTGTAGGCGCCATTGAAACCGAACGTCGTTGTCAGCTGCTGGCCAGCGCCTGCAACGAAGACCGAGTCAGAGACACCAGCAAGGCCGACGCTCTGGTAAGCACCCGCAATGCCCGAACCGCTGTAAATCGCATAGCTGAGCGGAGCATACGACTGGAAGTTATAAACGCTCGCACCATTCGTATACACCCCCTGGACGTTGATCGTATCACCGACACCGGTCGGAATATTTTTGATGGACAATGCAAGCTGACCGGCCCAGCCCCACTTGTCGCTTGGATGTCCCGTTGTTTCATCGGCACCATAATAGGCAGCATGGTTGTCATGCGCGGCGACCGATGCCTGGAAAAGACCCCAAGCCTGGTCGACACGCAGCATGGCGACGAAATCGGGAGACCGCGAACCGCCGATGTCGCCGGCGCCGTAGCTACCGGCGGCAAGACCTGCGGCGGTCGCACCGCTCACGTTCCAGATGTTTGTAGTGTTTCGAGCGACTTGATCCTCGGCCGAGAAGCTAGCCGTGATGCCTTGCCCGAAGTCAGCTGTATATGCGAACTGATTAACAGCCTCCCACCCGCCACCGCCGGGCATGCCGTCGAAGGCGTTCCCTGGATAGTTGGTCCAGGGCGAAGAGAACTGCGACTGCGCTCTGCCGAAGGTGAAACCCGCGAATTGCATAAACGCGTAGTAGATGGAGAGCGAGCCACCAGAGATCGAGCCGGATCCGTTCGTCCCCGCGGGAGCCGCGTTGTAAGCAGTTGAGCCGTTGACAGCCGTTGTGCCAGCACCGGCATAACCGCCTCCGGTCCAGGTAAAGGCCAACTCCGCGTAGGTGCGGACGACGCCATACTCGGTCGCGGTACGCGTATCGATGTTGAGGTCGGCACGGGATTGAGCCGTGTAGTAGTTGCTGAGGCGATTATGCGCGGCAGCAACGCCGCCCGTGGCGGCGCCCCAGACGCCATTGGTGCCCAGGACGGTTGTTGCGCGCACATAGCCACCGAGCTTAATGCAGGTGTCAGTGCCCGGGACGTAGTAAAAGCCGGCACCGTACAGCGAGCAGATCTTCACGTACTCGATCGCTTTTGCCTTAACGGGGAGATCGGCTGCCTGCGCCCCAGCCCCAGCAAACATTGCAGCAGAACCGAGGATTAGACTCTTTGTCAGTTTCATGGATGAACCTCCAAGCTGGAAACGTCGTTTCCGTCCTTCTAAAGATCCGCCGCTATCAGCCTCGCTCGATGACGTGTGCTTGACGGAACGACTTCGAGGCGCCCCCTCGCTGTCCATGACGTTGTAATTTCCGTAATCAATTAATACAATCAACTAATCGTTGCAATAGATATTTGATAAGAGATTGTTGCTAAATTGCAACAGGCTCGCTTTGACGCTTCGCGAAATGAAAAGAAAAAGGCCCCCGAGGGCATCTCAGAGGCTTTTTTTGGAGATTTTAACATGACCGCTGGTCAAAAAATCAGACGTCGGTGACCTCAATAACTCAAAATCGATTGTTATTATTAATTGATTTTAGCATAGCCAGCCTGTTCGCGGCCCGCTAAGCCGGAGGTGGCTGAACGCGATTAGTTACGTTGCTGCCGATCAAGCACTGAGATTTGGCGAGAGACCAAGATGGCAGAAAAGCAATATCCTGAAAGAGCGATGCGGGATTTCATCTGGAACATTTTCGAGATCCACGCCCAGCTCGAGGAAATACATAAGAGCTGGGCTCAATTATTAGGAATATCAGAATCCCAATGGTTGATCCTGATGGCGATCGATGAGCTTGATGAAGGCCGAGGCGTTTCGGGGACAGCGGTCGCGAATAAACTGCGAATCCATCCCGCTTTTGTTACCAACCAAACGAAGAAGCTCGAAAAGATGGAGCTCCTAATCCGCGTAATATCGCCAGATGACGCAAGATTCCTGGAGATTTCGCTCACTCAAAAGGCACGGGCTGAGATCGCCAATCTGTCAGATAAAAGACAAGCTCTCAATTCCACGATTTTTGCCGAGCTCGACGAGGAGTCCCTGCGCTACCTGAACACACGGCTGGCCTCGATTGCCAAGAATAGTCGATTGGCGTCTCAAAAATTAACCATCGGCATATTGTAACCAGTGCGTAGTTTGCCGATGCCGTCCTTCCGAACAACGTGCAAGGTACCGTTCGAGCCGCATTTGCAACACGGAAGGCACCATAACTACGATCAAGCGGCGCCCCGCACACGAAAATAGAACTCGAGCATTGTGCCCTCCGGGGTTGCGACGCAGGGAGAGCCCACGCGCGCCAGAGGCGCCGAAGGAATCGCGGCCGATTACCCACCACCCGACGTGCTCTGGGCAGCGCATTCACCGAGATGACAAGGGCGACAACCGTTAAGGCAGGCTAGAATAATCGACGCGTTGCAAGGGCGATTCGCTTGCATGCTTCCTCAAGCTCGCAAGCGGACGTGGCGTACGAGATCCGGAAATACGGGGCGAGCCCGAAAGCCGAACCGGGAACCACGGCAACGCCAACGCTGCGCAGAAGATATTCCGTAAAATCGCTATCGCTGTTGATGCGCTCGCCATCAGGCGTCTCTCTGCCGATCAGTCCCGCGCATCCGGCAAAGGTGTAGAACGCCCCCTCGGGTACTCGACAGGTGATACCTTCGAGCTTGTTCAGGGACGCAACGACGAAGTCACGCCGCGCCTGGAAAGATCGGCACCGCTCGATGAGAAGATCTGTGGGGCCGTTGAGCGCTGCGATGGCAGCAGCTTGGCTGATTGACGAGGGACAGGAGGTTGATTGGCTCTGAACGACAGCTATGGCGCGGATGAGCGGGCTTGGCCCGCCTGCGTAACCAATTCGCCAGCCCGTCATTGCATAGGCCTTGGAAACCCCATTGATCGTAAGAGTCCGGTCGCGTAGCGAGGGCTCAAGCGCAGCTGGCGTCACTAATCGAAAGCCATCGTACACGATGTGCTCGTAGATATCATCTACCATGAGCCATACATGCGGGTGCGCGAGTAACACGTCGAGGATCGGCCGGTAATCTGCCTCCGAATAGGCAGCGCCCGATGGGTTCGACGGCGAGTTCAACATCACCCAGCGCGTACGCGGCGTGATTGCTCGCGCGAGATCCTCCCCGATCAAGCGAAAGCCGTTGGCTTCCGCGCAAGGTACCAGCACCGGCTTGCCGCCCATGATCAGGACGATGTCGGCATATGTTACCCAATGGGGCGTCGGGATGATGACCTCGTCACCGGCCTCGAGCGTGGCCATCATGGCATTGAAGAGAACCTGCTTGGCTCCGGCCGATACCGTGATTTCGTCCTGTGCGAAATCGAGGCCGTTGTCGCGCTTGAACTTCGCCCGGATGGCGGCCTTTAGTTCAGGCATGCCGTCGAGCGCGGTGTATTTTGTCGCACCGTCGTCCATCGCGCGCTTCGCTGCGTCGTTGACGTGCTCCGGCGTGTCGAAATCAGGCTCGCCCGCTCCTAGCAGGATGACATCCCTGCCCTGACGCTTGAGCTCCGTGGCAAGGCCGGTAATCTTAAGAATCTCCGATACGCCAATCGATCCAACGCGGCTCGCGGGCCGGAATAGAGACGATCGTACTTGAACGGAAAAGTTCACGGCTGATCCTCTTCAGATCGCGTCAAACTTGACGCTCTGAGCGAGCGGCAGCGTGCGACCGTAGTTGATGGTGTTGGTGGCACGGCGCATATAAGCTTTCCATGCGTCCGATCCAGATTCGCGCCGCCGCCTGTCTCTTTTTCTCCGCCGAATGCGCCGCCGATTTCCGCGCCCGACGGACCGATATTGACGTTAGCAATGCCGCAATCTGAGCCGCGTGCCGACAGGAAGGTTTCGGCTTCGCGCATGTCATTGGTGAAAGATCGAGGACGAAAGTCCCTGCGCAACGGCGTTGTGCAGCTCGATCGCGGACTCGAAGTCGCCGTACTTCATTACGTAGAGGATCGGCGCGAAGGTCTCGCGCTCGACTGGTCCAGTCTGCACCGTCAACTCGATCACGGCCAGACGCACATAGTAAGCGTCAGATGCTCCCTCGACTGCCACGCGATCGCCACCATATACGGTACCGCCGGCGGCTCTCGCTGCCTCGATCGCGCCGCGCATGCCGCGATAGGCCGCCGCATCGATTAGGGGGCCGATCAACGTTCCGGTATGAAGCGGGTTGCCTATCACAATAGAAGCATATGCGTGCTTCAGGCGCGGCACGAAGGTGTCATACACGCTGTCCTGCACGAACAGACGGCGGAGCGTCGTGCAGCGCTGACCGGCCGTCCCCACGGCCGCAAAGACGACGCCGCGAAGCGTCAAGTCAAGATCGGCGGTAGGCGCGACAATCGCCGCATTGTTGCCGCCAAGCTCGAGAATCGCGCGTGCGAAGCGCTTTGCAAGCCGCGGTCCGACCGCGCGACCCATCGAAATCGAACCGGTGGCTAAGACCAATGGTACCCTGGCGTGGTCGACGAGGAGTTCGCCGATCTCACGACCGCCAAATAGCACAGCGGAGATCCCCGCCGGCACCATCCCGCCATCCCGCTCAAAACGGTTCACGGCGCGCTCGAGCAGCGCCTGTGCTGCCAGCGCAGTCAATGGCGTCTTCTCCGACGGCTTCCAGACGATGATGTTGCCGCACACCAGCGCGAGCGCCGCGTTCCACGCCCACACGCCGACCGGAACGTTGAAAGCCGAAATGATCCCAGTGACACCGAGGGGATGCCAGCTCTCCATCATCCGATGCTCGGCCCGTTCCGTCGCGATGGTAAGGCCATAGAGCTGCCGGGACAGCCCGACGGCGAAATCACAGATGTCGATCATCTCCTGAACTTCGCCAAGGCCCTCAGAAATAATCTTTGCCAACCTCGATAGAGGTCAGCCGGCCTAAAAGCCTCTTTGTTTGCGCGGAGCTCTTGGCCGAGCCGCCGAACAAGCGCGCCGCGCTTCGGCGCCGGCACCAGTCGCCACGCGCGGAAAGCGGCATGAGCTCCTTCGATTGTGGCAGGAGCTTCGCTTGCGCTTGTTTCCTGGACCTGTCCGATGGTTTCGCCGGTGATTGGCGTGCGCACCTTGAGCGCACCATCTTTGTAGCGAGCCCGGCTCACGCCGAATCCAGCGAGCAACTGGTCGACTTCGCTAAGAAGGTCGAGATTAGGAGCTTGCGGTTGCACTTTCATTGCAGCGGACATGGCGGCTTTCCCGGGTCAGATGTTGACTTCAGATCTGCGCAGGCGCCGCAGTCGACCACACGGCAATACTCATAATCACCTCGAGCGCGCATTAATCACTTTCCGGCGCCGGCAAAGGACTCATTAAGGATACCTAAATGGTCTAGCGCGCGTTCCAGCGAGGCACTTTCCGCCCGGGCATAGAGCTCTAATTCATCGCGAACGACGGCACCAAGCGCTGCTTCGAATTCAGCCTGGTTGGATTTTGCCGTGTAGATCTTCTGCTCGTCAGTGCCTAGATTTGACTGAAAAATACCGGCTGCGCTGACGGGTAGAAAATCCTCATACACAATGGGATCAAACCGCAAGAAGCCACCTGCGATCAGCTCATCTACGCTCGAAGGCAGGGCGCTGCGGCTCGAAGCGAGCCCAGCCGCGGTTGCGGAATAGCGGAAGAAAGCAAGCCCTAGGGAGCGAAGTGCAACCCAATCGTCAGGAAATGACCTGAAGCCCTGCGACAGTTCGGTTTCGTAACCCGACGGGTTTGAATCCGTGGCGCCAGTCTGGACAGCCCGACGGACAGAGGTGAGTAGCTCGTCGTAAAGCCTGCGCCCCTTGGCGGTCAGCGCGATGCCGCGTTGCTCGATCTCGCCGAATCGCGCGGTATGCGTGCCGGCCGCAACCTCACTCGCGCTCTGCGTGAACACGATCGGCTCCTCCAACGCCTTGAAACTAGTCTGTCGCAAGAGGATCGGACAATTGCGGCGCGGTGGCCCTTCGATTACCGCTTTGGGTGCGATCCCGCGCGGCAGCATATGAGCCTGGACGACATCGATGTCCAGGGTTCGCGGAGTGAGATGATTAATGTGCGGGCCCTTGAAGCTGACTATGTCCGCGACGAGGCGGTGGGCGCGGTGTAGCTTTCGATAGGTGGCAAGTTCGACCGTCGCCTCACTGTGCCAGCGGAAGGTTTCCAGTGCCTCGCTCACGAACTCGTCCGCTTCCTGGAACGTCAGCGCTCCTTCGGCTTCAAACACTCCGATGATCTCCAGAACGCGCGGCGTGAAAATCCGGCGGGCGGCCAGGATTGCTGTGGCCTCGGCGCGAAGCGCGCGGTCTTCGATCAGATCGAGCCGAAGCAGGGACGTGAAGACCCGAAATGGATTGCGGCGAAGAGCATCCTCAGCGATCGGACGAAAGGCGGTCGAATGAACCGGTACGCCGGCCACGGAAAGATCATAGTAGCCGACGGGGTGCATACCCATCGCCGCGAAGAGACGACGAATGTCGCGAAGCTCCTGCGCCGTACCGAGTCGGATGGCGCCGTGACGTTCGACACCAAGTCTATCGATTTCGCCACTCTCTTCGAGCCTCGCACGCAACTCGGGCTCCGTGCGTAATGTTTCCGAGTTGACGTCGGCCACAAGCTCCATCAGCGTCCCATATTGCGGGACCTCGGTGCGATACATTTCGGACATTGCGCGTGAGAACAGGTCGCGAATGTCATCAGGATGAGCGTGACGCGCCGTCATCAACCAGCTCCTTTCGAACTCTTCGGCGTCCAGAGCTGGCTCGCCGGAAAACATGCGTTCGGTATATCTGATCAGAGATTATCGTTGCGTTTCCATTGCAATCAAACGATCTTTCCTCCAAACCTCATTCTCAATTGGAATGAATATGCACACATCCCGACGATTTCTGCCATCTACCGCGCTGCTAGCAGCTTTTGAGACCGCCGCCAGAACGGGCAGCATCACCTTGGCGGCCCGAGAACTCAGTCTGACCCAGAGCGCAGTCAGCCGACAGATCAAGCTCCTGGAGAAGCTGCTCGAAGTCGAACTCTTTGCACGTGAACGGCAAACCATCCGATTGACCGCAGCCGGCGAAACCTATGCCTGTGAAATTCGTGAGGCCCTGCGGAAGATCAGCACCGCTTCCTTCAACCTCCGCGCAAATCCCAAAGGAGGTACGCTCAATCTCGCAATCCTACCAACCTTTGGCACCCGTTGGCTTGCACCGCGACTTCCCAAGTTCTTTTTGCGGAACCCGGGTATCACCATTAATCTTGCCACCCGCTTGACCTATTTCGATTTCAGGACGGAAGCACTGGATGCGGCCATCCATTTCGGACCGCGAGATTGGCCCGGAGCTGAGATGGCATTGCTGCGCTCCGAAGAGGTGGTCCCCGCCTGCAGCCCCGAACTGAAGAACCGGTATAGATTTCGCGGGGCGGGTGACCTCACGAAGGTGCCGCTGCTCAGCATCTCGACCCGACCCAACGCTTGGGATCAATGGTTCTCGGCCCAGAACATCACGGGCGGAACCAGGCGGACAATGTATTTTGATCAATTCGCGACTGTCGCACAAGCTGCGATGGTCGGAGTCGGCATTGCGTTGCTGCCGACGTTCCTCATTCTGGACGAGTTTGCGAATGGCAAGCTCGTTCGCGCTATCGACCTGCCAATCGAAAGCGCTGAGCGATATTACCTTGTATGGCCACCTCAGCGGTCGGCCTATCCACCCCTTATCGCGTTCCGGGATTGGCTACTCGCGGAAGTCATTGCAAACCAATGACAGAACCCCGCTTCCGCGATGGCTGGCCTATGAGGCAAAGATATAGACCGTTAAAATGAACTCTCACCCTCCGCGCATACTTCGGTCGTTAAGCAGTCGCCTGCTCAATGACCGAATGGCGACTTGCATCAGCGCTGGGCTAACGCTGGCGAGCTTTCAGGCATGAAGGCGATCACTGGCCGCGGTGGGGCTAGGCCCAAGAACGAGCTGAGACTATCTTCCGCGCTCCGCGACACGCGAGCCCACGTTCTCTGGGATTGTTTAGTGGCGGAGCCTCTATGCCTCCACCCACCAAGTCGCACGCCTAGTAACCTCGTCCCAAATCTACCACATTCTCCAGCGCGCCGCCTAACTCGAACCGCGCTATCTGCGCGGCGACATATTTTGATATCTCCTCCGCATCCGTATCGGCAGCATTGTGCGGCGTCAGCACCACCTTCGGATGGCTCCACAAGGGGCTGTCGACCGGCAGCGGCTCCTGCACGAACACGTCGAGTGAGGCGGCGCCAAGCGTGCCGTCGTCGAGGCAGGCAAGAATGTCGGCCTCGTTCTGCAAGCCGCCGCGGCCGGCATTGATCAACACCGGTGCGCCCAGTGGGCTCGTGCGGCTAAGCTTCGCGAAGACATTCCGATTGAGAATGCCACGCGTCTCCGGCGTCAGCGGCAGCAGGCAAACCAGAATGTTGCTCTCGCCCAGGAATGCATTGACCTGTTCCGTGCCATGAAAGCATTCGACGTCGTCGTTCGCTCGCGCGCCGCGACTCCAACCCACGATGCGAAAGCCAAGCCGCCGCAGCACCTTGGCGGCATCGGCGCCGAGCGTGCCAAGGCCCATGATGCCGACCGTGACGGCATGCGCCGACCATTGATATGTTGGCTCCCAGATCTTCTTGCGCTGCGACTGCCGCAAGTAAAGCTCCTGGCGATGATGCATCAGCACGTGCAGCACTACATACTCGGTCATGCGTCCCGTGAGGGCGGGACCGGCGACGCGGACCAGCGGCACGTCGGGCAACGTCTTGTCGACGATTAGCGCATCGACGCCAGCCCCGAGGTTGAAGATCGCGCGCAGGTTTGGGAAGGCGGCGAGCGCTCCTGGAGCCGGCTCCCACACCGCTGCATAGTGGACATCCGCTGGATCGAGACTGCCATTAGGGAGCAGGATAACTTGGCGCTTGCCGCAGACGGCATCAAAGCGCGTCTTCCAACGCTCCGGCGACCAGTTCTGCGAGTTGCTGTTGATCAAGAGCGCCAGCGCACCTTTCATCATTCCAAATTTCCCAGTCTACCGGCGGTATCCATTACGCGACCGCCGCAGATTCTCGTTTGCTCGGCAAGAGATAGTGGCAAAGCGCTGTCTAGGAGAACTTCTGCGGCCAACGGGTAGAAGCGACGATTTCATTTACGGGCCGAAGCTCGACGGACCAACCCCACCTGCTGATCCGAATCTGCTGAAGATAATTCAGCCGACGACGTCCTCAGCTCGCCTGTCCGATGTAAGCCAACCCGGTCCAGTTACCTTCGCCCGGGTGGCGATTGCAGTTCGTCAGATCGCGTGGGCTGCGCTGTCAAATCCATACCCGCCGACATGAAGGTTCCGCTCCGCTGTAGAACCCGAAAATTCCAGCTGTGCCCTCACGGATCATGCGCGATAAAGCGTGCGGGGCGTCCGGCTGAATATCTCCACCCCGCTCTCCGTTACAACAACGTGCTCGCTACACCCGAATATGTAGCCGCTCTCCCCGAAAAGATGGATTGGCATGTGAAAGGTCATCCCGGCTTCAAGGATGTGGGTCGCACCCGGCTCCAAGCTCACGTTACCGCGGTGACCTGACCACTGGGGGCAAGTTGAGTATCCGGTCCGATGGCGAAGAGCCCGCGGACATCCGGCGCGCTCGACAACCCTTCGGGCGGCCGCGTCCACCGAACCTGCAGTGACGCCCGGTTTGATAGCGGCGATTGCAGCCTCAAGGGCCTCTTCCGCCAAGGCATGCAGAGCTTCTGTCTCGGGATGCCGACCAAGTACGGCGCCTCGGCACACGCCTACGGAATAGCCGCTCTTCGCCCCGCCACATTCGATCAATGCAGGTTGATTGTTTCTGATTGGATGCTGGACCGGGACTGGGTGTGGTAGCTTGGCACGCTCGCCGAAAGCGAGAACTGGCATCACAAGTCTGCCGCCAGCCTTGCTGAGGGTTTCACTGATGGTAGCAGCCATTTCGGTTTCAGTTATTCCGTCCCGAAGAGACCGCTGAAATGTCTTTATGGCCAGATCGGTCAGAGACATGGCACTGCGCATGACTTCAAGTTCCAAGTCCCCTTTTACGGCCTTGGCCAAACGGACCACATCGGTTGCGTCTGTGACCTTCATCTCTGGAAGCTGCTCTTGAAGGGCGCTCACGTCTGCTGGCGCGAGCCCCCAGGCGTCAAGCTCGAGGCCTATCTTCTTTGCCTGCAGTCCGTGCTGTCGAAGAACATCGGCCGTTTGCTTCGCAAAGTCCGGCCGATGAATATAAGTAACGATCTCATCGATACAGCTGTTTGCACGTACGGCAGCCTCGTCATAGGAGCGAACAACAAAGATTGGCGCCCGCCCAGGCACGAGAATTAGGGGAAACGGCGCGAAGTAGGCACCCGTCGAAGGGTCATATCCGGTCAAATATTGCAGGTGGGAATGGCCGGTGACCAACAGCGCGTCAAGCTTGGCGTGCGCCACGGCCTCAAGCACCTTCTTTTGCCGGCGCTCATACTCTGATCTCGGGAATGGCACACCGGTTAGAGGAATCGCAGAGAATGTCATGACTAGAAATCGCCTCTATTTGTCCCGATTGTCTAACCTTATCCGGGGCTCGCGCGAAGGCTTCTGGGAGATCGGGAAGTCTTCAAGAACTCAGGCAAGCATAGCGGCATCGGAAGCAGATTTTCGCCAAAACGGGCGCCAGCGCGGCCGAAATCCTGCACCGGGACTTTAAACCCGAATTGCCACGGCGGCGGAACGACATGCCGCCTCGCGCGAGCGCAGGTGAGCGAGCTCCAACGCCCTCGTTCGGTGCACGGGGCGTGCCTTACCGCCGCGAGCCGATATACAAATCCGGTCAGTTCAGGCGAGAAGGTACCCGATGCGTTGCTTGAATGAAGGCACAGGGCGAGCAGGCCTTAGCAAACCGGTGCGACGTTTTTCCAGTGCGGTTGGCCTAGGAAGAAGAAGCGATTGGCTCGCGCGCGCGTTGAGTTCAAGGCTCCTGAAACCCGGTTAAGAAGCCGTGCTGTTCGTGTCGCAGCCGAGAGCTTTCCTGAGACATGAGTTCGGCAGATCTCAGCACCTGCATGGAGGCCCGCGCTGCGGGCTCTCAAGCGAACCAATCACTGATCACTAAGCGCGACCTTGCGAACCGCTTCGGCGCCATATTGGCCGCTTCTTCGACCTGTCGGCCGACATCGGATATTGTTGTCGCCATCTCGCTTGTCGCGGCGGCGACGCGCTGGACGCCTCCTCCGATGAGCAAGCGACTTGGACCGACAGTTGCCGGCTGTAATCGGCCGTACTCGACCTGCTCTAAGTCTGCGACCTGCCGCGCTCGTTCTCGGGATACTTTTGACTAGAGTTTCAGCGAGCTTCGCAGGAAGTCGTCTGCGAGTTGTCTGCCGTTTGAAGCCCTCTGGACCCGGCTCGCATAAGTCAGGCACCGGCACAGATTGCACCTCGTAAAGAGAACCCCGGAAGTCCCGAGCAGCGCCATTTTTTGACTGCGCAATTCAACGCGAAAACCACAGTGGGTGTTTGATCGTCCGCCACAAGTTTAGCAATCTTGCTCATTGTACCCAGAGTTATGTCCCGGCGCCATTCCGATGCGCGAGTGCGAAGGACATTCTTTATCGAGCCGAACGCACGTTGATCCGATCTGTTCAATCCATAACGAGCGGCCAAATAGATTAATTTCGAATTTATGAACTCCGCGTCTATTGCTGAAGCGCGGCGGCTGCTCTTCTTGTGATTATCAGGTTCGCCTGCATCATGCGATAAAGTAATCATTATTGCACAAAAGAAGCGGAGCATCCGCGATCATAGCCGCAATGCTGCAAAAGAACTCGATTATCTACTTGGTTGTGCTGCGGGACCACTAGTGGATCGCGCCACAGCGGCCCTTCGGGGCGTTTCCTCCCTCACTTGGTCGCGCGGCAATCGTCGCGCGGCCTTTTTTTGATGCCGAATCGGGACTCATGCCGACATAGAAAGACATTTAGTGCCTCGGCGCCTCATCGAAAAGGCACATTGTATTCATATGGCCAGGTAGGACAGCATTTTGGACGAGCCTATCCGGCATCCCGTTCTTACAGATGCAACGCTGTAGGTCGCCTCGATTGGTGACATGTCCCGGAACATCGCGGGCGCCGCGTTTTTGATAAGCCGCTCGACGCGTTTTGCGGTATCGCCCGTCGCTGCAGACGGTCAATGTCGACGTCTCATCCACGGGCTGGGGGTCTATAGACTTCAGTGTTGTCGGCGGCCGGACCGCGCAGCCCTTGGCCTTCAGTTGGGGATGTACACGGGAGGCATGCCCACCGGCGCGCGCATCTTTGGGGTGGCGCGCAGCGCCTCAGCATTTCGACGCGACCCAACGCTTGAAGCCTGTGGTTCTCATGGGTGGATCCGGACAGACAATGTATTCTGACCAATTCGCGACCCCGCCCAGGCCGCGATGGTCGGCGTCGCCGTTGCGCGAGTACCGGCTTTCCCCATTCAGGATGATTACCCAATGAAAGTTTGTTCGCGCGCTCGACCCCATTTCCAGGATTTGGAAGTGATCGGCGACGCGCTCGAATTGCTGTCTAGCCATTTCGAACACAGGACCGCATAAATCGTTCTGTTCATAGTTCACTAAGTCCAGCATGTCGCGAGTGGTGAGAGCTTATTGGAGGGCTCAGATATGGAAAAGTGGCCGCCCCTGAGGGCGGCCAGCGACGGTCCGTCGCGGGAGGGGCCATCGGATGAGATCCCATCATAGGAGGCTGCGTTCGTCAGCAATGTCGGGACGGACACTTGGTCTGGAAAACAGCGTACGGGGCCGGGGAGGCACAAAGGCGACGGCACTCGTAAAGCGTTGGCCAGAATTGGCTGCTGCGGCGATCTACGAGTTCAGCAAATCAAGAAGGTATCTGACCGTAAGCTCAGTCGTTGGAATGATGAGGTCATCGGACGCTCCAAACGTGGGGGTGTGCACATGCGAATCGTTGCCGGGCGCGCGGCTTCCAAACCAGAAATAGATCGACGGCACGCATGCCGAGTAGAAGCCGAAGTCGTCACTGCCTGCTATCTCTTTCCTATCATTGAAGGCATCGCGACCGACGCTTTCATAGACGAGTTGCCGGAAGTGCCTGACCATCTCGGAATCATTTATCACGGGCGGCTCGCCCGTGCTGATGACGCATTCGGCTTGGCCGCGGTGCATCGCGGCGACTCCGTCTGCTACTTCGCGCACCCGTTGTGACAGTAGCACACGACGCTCCGGGCTACGGGTCCGTATAGTGCCCTTCATAACAACCGACGGGCAGATGATGTTGGCGGCGCTTCCACCATGGATAGAGCCCACCGTGACGACCGCGCCGTCGTCTGTCGGCATCTCGCGTGAAACCACCTTCTGTACCTCATTGACAAAGGCGGCCGCGATGGTGACCGCGTCGATGCCCTTGTGTGGCGCCGCGCCATGGGCCATTTTGCCTGAGATCGTAATCGTGAACTGGTCGGCGGATTTGGTTACTGCGCCTTCGCGGGCACCGAATTTGCCGGCCGGAATTTCGGGACTGACGTGAAAGCCGACGGCTGCGTCGAAGCCTCCGAGCAGCCTCTCATCTGCCACCGTTTGACCACCGAGCGGCTCCGCCTCCTCGGCCGGCTGGAAGAAGACGCGTACCTTGCCCGCGAAGTTGTCGCGCATCCGCTGGAACGCGAGGGCTGTGCCGAGCGCGATAGAGCCATGCATATCGTGGCCGCAGGCGTGCATGACCCCATCGATCTGGGATTGATAGGGCAGATCGTCTCGCGCCTCTTTGATTGGCAGTGCATCGATGTCGCCGCGCACGGCGATCGACCGCCTTGGACCCGAGGCGAGGCCTTCGATGTCGACATAGAGGCCCGTATTGTGGAAGACCTTGGCGCCGCTGATGCCGAAGCGCTGCAGCAGGCTTAGTATCCTTTCTTGCGTCTTCCATTCCGCGTTGGAAAGCTCAGGTTCGCGATGCATGGCATGACGCAACTCGATCACCGCGGCGCACTCGGCATCGGACAGAAAGCTGTTGCTGCGGTTGTTCATTCGCCTTGCCTCCTCCACGCCCTTCGATCAGGGCTCCTTTTAGACAAACGATACACCTCTCTGATGAAGAAGATCGGCCAACTGTCTGCCAAGGGCGCATTTGTGAGGCTGTTTTCATACTTCCATCGCAGAAATCGGCCGTTACCGGATCAGCTCAACTTCGTCAAACGGGTTTGTATCCGACAGCTCAACGCAACCTTCAGCGAAGCGCGGAACTGCCGTGAGCGCCCCCCTGGAATCCGTCAGCCCGCTGCGCCGTATCACCGAATCCTGTCTGTGGTGCTCACACTTTGCAACAAACGACAGGACGAGCTCCGACTCGAACCGCCGCTGGCTCCTCAACTGCCCAGAATTGGCTTGGCTGAACCGTCCTCACCGAACTTGCCGGTATATGCTAGTACTGAACCGGCGAAGGTCGGTTCGAACTACAAGTCCTTGGCACCACGCATGTTGACCTTGGAGGAACGTGGGCCGCCTCGCTAGATCGGCTTGGGAGCTGCCATGTCGCGTCCGCTCATCAATAATTTCGCATTGGTAACCGCATCGAACACCGGCAACATCGTCTGTTCACGCACCTGCTGAGCCGCAATTGGAAATCCGGCACACTCGAAGAGGATCGCCTCGATGTCATCATATCGTTTACGCATGGTCGCGATGGTGGACAACACATCTTTTGTCAGCTGCTCAATCGTGTAATTGTTTTCAGGCTCCGACATCACCTTCCATGTCTCGGAGTTTTCGATGCCAGCGACGGCTACACGCTCATTCGTCCTGACGCCCGCGAGTTTGAGCAGATCGGACGTTAGTGGCCTCGAGTCGAACGTCAAGATGCCGATACGTCCCTTGATGGTCGCAATAAGATACGGCAGCAGCAATAGGGATGACATTGACACTGGCACCGACAGAGCCTCGGTCATTGCCCTCTGGAATTTGATCGTAAATCCACAATTGCTCGTAATCGCGACTGCACCCCCACGCACCAAATCCCTCGCTGTGCTTATATACGCTGCTTCCAATTTGTCATCTTCACCACCAAAGACGACATTCCTTGTCCAAGCGCCCAGAACAGGCCGCGAAATGGTTGGAAATGGAAAAGTGGCGGGATGGCTGAGCGATCCGTACATGGTCTGCGGAGTATTCTGTAACTGCAATATACCGAGTGCACCGCCGCTCTGGGTCATGTCCGACCTTTCTCCCATGAAAGCCAAGAGTTCATTACCGTTTGGCGGAATGTATCTCGGCACCGCCACCGAACGATGGCTTCCGATGAGATCTCGTCGTTGCGAGATCACGAATGGCCGCCGCCTTTAAATATACGGCACTTCAAGTAGGAATTTAACTGATGTAGGGCTTGCGGAGCAGGAATCCTGCGCTATTTCGGCAGCGAATGACGTTTTCGCGCCGCTGGCATCTAGTCGACGGTCATGCAATGAGAGATGATTGAGATGATGAATCGGAATATGTTCGATGAGTCCGATGAGCCTGCCTTCAGCGGACTGCACAACGCGCGCGGACGATCGAAATGGAGCTCGAGGTGTGTCTCCGGATTGCAATCGGAACGGGGTGTCGACGCGTTCTTCCCAAAAAGAGATGGTTCGGCGCCCCTTGCCAATGCGAATGGGTGCGGCGATCGGTTGGCCACAAAGTGCAGCACTATGTCAGGGCAACAACAACGAGGCAATAATCTCCGTGCACGGTCTTCGCTTGGTCGAAGCGAGATAGCGGGTCTCTCCGGGCGCGCCTGTAGCTCATCGCGCAGCCTCACAGATAAAGACAGCTTAGCCGCCGGACTAGTTGTCCAAGAGACACGCGTGCCTAGATGAGTTCGAAAAGCTTTCGTGCCACACTCGTCAAAACTTCGACGCCGGACTCCGTTACGCGCACGCACTCGCTGATCACGTAGCCGAAGTCCTCCTCGATAGCCCAGTTACCGAGATGCACATGGAAGGTCATGTTCGGTTTCAGAACGGTCTGGTCACCAACCTTGATGCTGGCGGTCTGCTCCTGCCAGTCGATCCCGATAGGGTAACCAAAGCGGGACTCCTTCTTGACGCCGAACTTCTCGACCGCGCGATCGGCTGCCTCTGCGACGTCACCACAGGTGCGTCCCGCGCGGATCGTAGACAGCGCAGCCTCTAGGCCAGCGGCTTGAGCCTCATGTACGCGGCGTAACCGGTCGGAAGGCTGGCCGATGGAGAAGGTCCGGCTGATCGGGGCAGTGTAGCCATGGCGCACGCCGGCGATTTCGAGGTTGATCTGCGAACCTTGGCGAAAGACATCTTCGCTCCAAGTGATATGGCTCGTTCCCGTTCGTGGCGAGGAACACAAGTAGGGAGTTGCAATCCAAGTCCCGGTTTTGCCATTGGCCCCGCGCGCTAGGGTCGAAACAATCTCCGCGATTGCATCCGCTTCACGCACTCCCGCACGAAATATCTCCGCTGCGCGCGCGACACCGGCGTCGGTAATAGCGGCCGCCTCTTTCAGGACGGATATCTCGAGTTCGGATTTAACCATTCGGATCCAGTTTACGGCGCTGGTACAATCCACGAGCTTCGCTTCGAGCAAGCGTGTGTTGAATTTCTCCACCGCAGGCGCGGACAGTACACCCCTCTCGATCCCCACAGCGCGGTTTGCCAGGCCAGCGTCACGCAAGAAATCTATTATCGCGTCGTAGCCGTCCTTGTCCGGGTTGCCCACAAGTCCTTCTGAATAGCCGATGACTTTGTCGTGCTCCAAGAACGTCTGATGCAGCGCGGCCGGTGCGTCCATTTCACGCATCAAGAACGTCGGCTCCTCCTGGTCCATCGAAACAACGAGTGCCTGCGGGACATAGCCCGACCGAGCAGTATAGCCCGTGAGATAGTTTTGATTCGAGCTGTTGCTGATGACGAGCGCCTCGATTTTGCGCCGCGCCATCTCTGATTTCACTACGGCAAGCCGGCGCATGTACTCTGTGCGAGGGAAGGCCTGCGGCGCTTTGCTGATCGTCATTGTCTTAACTCCATTGACATGCGTTGTGTCGAGATTGGCGAGTGCGATTGAAGAGGACATCGACAGCTCTATTGCAGGGTTCTGCTTCGCAAAGGCCAAAGACCAGACCACTTGTCGAGTTAGGGTCGGCTCGGCAGGCGGCGGCACAGTCTCATAGTAACAATGTTATCGCCCCCGAATGCCTAATTTCGGTGATGTAACGGGATTGATGGACGAAACTCTGCGCCCACTTGGGACGAGGCGAACCATTCGTGCAGAATTCCAGTCGAAGAATTTATCAGACGCTTTTGCAGGCTTCAGAAACGAGCGCGCTCGCACGATGTATCGCTCCACCGAGCATTGCGAGCGACGAACGCCAGCTTTTTCGCGGCAGTCAAATCTAACGACGGCCCGCAGTCGCGTTCCCCGAAAGTGACAAAGCAACTGTGCGGCTCTGCCCGTCCCAACGCAAACGTCTGGTGATTGCTGGAATCTCCAGCGCAGCTCACCGAAGTCATAGCTGCCCGCGCTGTCCCCTGGCGGGCCAGGGAACGGAGCGCCGAGCGCGGCCGGAGATCAGGACACTCGGCGTGATAACGTCCTATTGCGGCTGCACCGTCCTGACTCGCTCCAATCATAGAGGCCGGTGTGCCGCTGGAAGAATGACGTAAACCTTCCTAACCGGCTCAGTGATATTCCACTCTCCATTCGTATTCGGAGGAAAATAGATGGAGTCGCCGGCTTCGAGAGAGATTGTCGTGCCATCATCGGGGGTAAACGTGCAACGCCCCGATACAAACGTGGAGAATTCTGCTTCCGCCACCTGACGGCGCCATCTTCCAGGTGAACACTCCCAAACGCCGGCGCTCGTGGCGTCCGTCGAGGACTTGAACGCGACCTTGCTGCGCATGATCGAGATCGGCTCACCGATCGGGCGAGAAACCGGGCTAATGCTATCGAGCTCGTCTTTGGTCAACTTGACGGAAGCTTTGAGGACGACGGGAGTCATGATCTGTTCCTGTTCTGATGTGGAATATCAGTTTCGCTTTGAGGGCACGTAACCGACGGGAGCAAGATTTGCGATCGCAAGCGTAAGGGGGTCAGGGCGCCGCGCTAGGTCTTCCAAACCTTCTTTGCGCCGCAAGGCCTCGCGCACAAGGATTGAGCCGGCATACCGAAACGGTTCGATTGGGAATCTCTCTACATCGTCGCGCACCAGTCCGCACTTGGACCACTGGTTCGTTTCGTCAAGAGCGAGTGAGGCCAGTATCTTTCCTCCCAGAACGGTCGGCCCGACACCTTGACCGGAAAAGCCGATGCCAAACACTATGCCCGGGTGATTGTCCAAACGGCCGAAGAACGGGAGGCCGTCTACAGACCTGTCGATTGGGCCGGTCCAACACGCTTCGACCTCCATGTCACTGAGCGTCGGGTAGAGCTTGCGGAAGCTTTCTTCAACTTCGGCGGCTCTAGGTGATGGCCCTTCGTAGTGATCGGCGACCCGCCCAGCGAACGCGAAATGCCCAAGCGATTTGCCGAAGACGACACGCCCATCCGGCGTATTACGGTAATAATTCAGGAACATTCGGGAATCACAGATCGCGACGCCTTTTTGAAAACCGATCTCGTTCAGCTTTTCTGGTCTGGCCGTCGTTGCGATCATATCGCTGGATACGATGGCGACCTTGCGTCGTAGATAGGGGAACTCGGCTCCCCAAGCGTTCATGGCCAGAACGACAGCCTTGCTCGCGACCGAACCTTTACGCGTTATCACCCTTGGCGTTCTGGTTCGTTCTAAGCGGATCATGGGCGAGCGCTCGAAGATCGTCACACCCAGCTTTTGGGCGTGGTTTCGCAGGCCGAGCGCAAGAATGGCCGGCTGAACCGTGGCAGCGTCCGGTTCGAACACCCCAGCCAGATTGCGATCGGTCCCCCCCAAGCGCGCAACATCCGCACTGTCGAGAACCTGAAAGGGCCGCACATTGTGCTTGGCCAATTCCGCGATGAGGATGTTCCAGCAACCGATTTGCGGCCCGGAGGTCGCAGTCCATAGCCACCCATCCGCTCGAAACTCCGCTTCTATGCTATTCTCCCGGCAAAAAGCGCCGATTTCCAGCACCGCCTCCGCCGACGCTTTCGCTATTCTGGCAGCTTCATCAGTACCGCATATCTTGTGCAACGAGAGATATTTAGCCCAGTAACTCGTGACGAATCCACCGTTACGGCCGCTCGCCCCCGCCCCGCACACATCTCTCTCAACGACGACGACCTTCAGTGAGGGCAAGCTTTCCTTGATACGGATTGCCGTCCATAAGCCCAAATAACCGCCACCAACGATCGTCACGTCGGCCGTGACGTGCGTCGACAATGACTGCACCTTGGGCCTCCCGAGACGATTGAACGCCTGCTTCAACCAAAAATTGTCCATTTCACGCCTGTAGCTTTTATATTGGCAGCAACCTACCGGAAGCCCTCGGCCGAGTTTCTCCGATCCTGCGCCATCCAACGCAGAAATTCCGCGCCCCTTTGGAGAAGTACTAAGATTTTGATTATTAAGCGCGCGAACGGCACCGAGATTCGCTCTGACCGGCGGAGCGATCGCAAAAGCGATATGTCATGCCCCGATGATCGTCGCTGGTGTTGAGGGCGCTTCTGCGCGCGTATCGATCGGTGTACTTTAGGCCCCAGCAACCGGGCAGCATGCCTTGCAGGGCATGCTCAGCGCAATTCGCAGGTATAGAGCGGGGCCAAGCGGCGATGGCGAGCTGCTCTTGAAGTGGATTGCTCGAACCGCAATACCTTGCGCTTAGCAGCAACTGGGACAAAGCGCGCCGGCTTAATACATCGCAGCAAGCTGAAGCTGGTAAGGGCCAGGAAGCGCCTCGATGCGCCCTTAGAGGATGGCCGCCTTCGCTTATAACCGCATCGGTTTGAAAGCATCGCGGCCTGGATCGGCGGCCGTGTTCGCATTCTAGCGAGCTTGCGCAGTTTGCAGTCTACGAGACGCCCACATTGACGAAAACCTGCTTTGGTAGTGTTATAATCATTGCAGGAAAGACGAAGGCCTTCATGTCCACCGAAAGTCATGCATCGCAGATCTCGCGCTCTCTCGGAGTCCTGCTTCTCGAGCGAGGGCTGCCGCCCGGAGCTCCGCTCCCAGTAGCGGTGCCTGGCTCGATGCGAGATTCGGCGATGCTCAACTTTCCTATCATTTCGGAAATCGTCCCGGGAGCTTGGGTAGAGCACGTAGTCCGCGGCGATCCAGCGTTGGAACCGGCTTACATCGCAGCCGCCCGCCGCTTGGTCGAGCGAGGAGCCGTTGCAATTAGCTCAGATTGTGGCTTCTCTATCCGTCATCAGGAGGCCGTCGCGGCATCGGTCAATGTCCCCGTCGCGATGTCGAGCCTGCTCCTATTACCGACCTTGCTCCGTCAGCTGCCAAAGTCTGCCAAGATCGCCGTGTTGACCTACGATTCGACTCATTGCAGTGAAGATCTACTCGGAGTGAATGCCCCGGCTGAGCGTGCGAGAATTGTGATCGGCGGCATTGAAGGCGGCAAGTACTGGCATGACGGGCTTAAGCGTCCATTGCCACCAGCTGACGTCGCTGCTATTGAGACGGATGTAATCGCTTGCGTCGCGCGACTCCGCATGGCGCATCAGGGGATCGCGGCTTTACTGTTCGAGTGCACCGCCTTCCCGGTGGTCGCCCCTGCAATCCGCCGCATGACCAACTTGCCCGTCTACGATATCACGACCCTGTGTCGGATGACGGTAGCGTCTGTCGGCTAACGGCGCGATCATATTTTGCATGAAGGCGTAGGCCACATCTCAGCATCAGGTGCCCGAATGGCTGCTTCGCTCTTGTTTCGATGACTATTTCGGTCGCCCCCGATGTTTGGTTGGTGTGGAGTTTGCGCCAGGAGGCGCGCCTAACTCCTCGAGTGCCACTTAAATCGAGCACCCGGACACTGTGGGCTCAATTTTGTCGTTTCATAACCTGCATGGACGTACTGACCATGCAGTCGGCTTACCCCATCTTCTTGAATCGGTGTTATACCGCCAGTCTCGAGCAGCCCGCCGATCTAGCTTCTCACTATCTTGTTGATTCGCTCGATCCGAGCGCTCCGCGTGTCGGCGAGCTTTTCCCAATCAATCGTCTTCTTCAACTTATTGCGTTCGGCCGAGTTGAACAGAAGGTCCTTGCTAAGATCTTCCGGCAACTTGACGTCAGTCGTTACTCCATACCGAAGAGCCTGAGGTAGTCCGAGCATGCCTTGGTCCGAGAGCAACTGCTCGGCGAACGCATATGCCGCCTCTGAATACTTCATACCCTTGATAATATTGAAATAGCTGGTCGTCGCGTAAACGCCTTTGGGCGGGACCGCGGTCACGATTGGAACACCCTTGGTGCGCAACTCGTGCGCGCGGCCATCCCAGAAAATCCCCGCATACACCTCTTCGCCTTGGAACATCTGGACTTCGGCCACATTCGACTGAGCGAGCGCGATGATGTTCGGCTTCGCAGCCGCAAGTATCTTGAATGCCGGCTCCATGTCCGAGATCGAGCCACCATTTTCTTCGGCTATGCCCAGTATGTAGAGACTGCTGGCGATCGTATCTGTCGTCGGAATGACGGCACGACCGGCTAGATCAGGCCGGGCGATGTCTGAGTACGACGTAAGTGGCCGTTTGATGTATTTTGAATTGTAGACCGGAACGACGGACGCGACGCTATACGGCACACCGGAATCGCCGAATTCGCGGAATCCAGGAAGAATCCGTTTGATGTTTGCGACGTCGGTCGCCTTGATTTCTTCGATGATGTTGGCTCTAAGAAGCTCGATCATATAGGAGCTATCGGCCTGAAACAGGTCGTACGGCGGATTGGTCTTGTTCGCGATCAGCTTCACGAGATCCGACGCTGTCATGCCGGCGTTGAACTGAACTTTTAGGCCGTATTTCTCTTCCAACGGCGCGACTACGTTCTTCTTCAGGGCGTCATCGTAAAGACCGCCATATCCGTTCACACGCAGTGTAATACCAGCGAATTTCTTGGCTTGAGCGTGCACGTACGGTGAGGCCAGAGCACTGACTGCCGTCGCCGTCGCGGCTTTAAAGAATGTCCGCCTGTTCATTTCCGGTCTCCTCTGGCTTATTCCCCTTAGTGGAACATGCTCACTCGCATCTAAATCACGCCGGACGTGAAAAGTAGGGCTCTTCGTCCATCGCAGAGATAGTACGATGGCAGCAGTTGTTCTCACTGCATCGTTTGGCTTACTGCTTGGCAAACAGCTTCCGTTCGAAATTCGTCAGAGTCTCGCAGCCGTTCTTTGTCACTAGAACAGTTTCGCTAAGCCCGTAGTTTGGGTCACCTTTGTTTGTACCGTCTCCGGTCCACATCCCACATAGGAGGTGGAAGCACATACCTTCCTGGAGCTCATCCTCTCGTCCGGACTCCAAGCTCGCGGTATATTCGCGCCAAGTCGGCGTATAATTGAGGCCAAGAGTGTACCCAATTCGAGAGTGCTTCTTAAAACCACTCGGCGACAAAACGGCTTGCCATGCAGCCCAAACGTCGTGGCACGTCACTCCCGGTTTCATTGCCGCCATCGCAGCCGCATGTCCTTCCTGTACCGTGTTTGCCAGCCGGACTAAGCGGTCGCTCGGTTTACCGAGGCTAACGGTACGGGCCAGCGTGGCATTGTACCGGAGGTAACACCCTGACAATTCCAGGACTGTAATGCTGCCGTCTGGAATGACGTCTGTTGTCCATGGGGCATGGCTTATCCCCGCATGCGCTCCGGTCTGAATGAACGGAATCATACACGGGTAACTAGCACCAAATTCCGCGTCGCCTTCGATCTGCGTTTGGACAATCCGCGCCGCATAGTCGTTTTCGCGAATTCCTGGCCGAAGGGAATCGATCGCGACCCCCATGACTTTGTCGACGACCTTGCCCGCCCGGCGCATGAACTCGATCTCGCTCGGCGTCTTGATCGTTCTCAGCCAATTGATCAGAATACCGACGTCTACCCATTCAGCCTCCGGTACCCCCTTCTGGAGAGTGAAAAATCCGCGCAGGCTAAAAAAGAACGCATCACCCTCATACCCTATCCGCCCGGTGTTCCAGCCGCGACGCTTGATCTCGCCCGCGACGGCTTCCATCGCGTGATTCGGACTATTGTCCGCATAGGACTCGGCATAGCCGACAATATTGTCAGCTGACAGCCAACTTGTGTTGTGCGCAGCTGCGACATCGAGACTACGGCCGATCCAGACGGGCTCCAGATCACTACTCGGCACTAGCAGAGCTTGGGTATTTTGATAGCTCCAAGCGTCATAGCCTGCGAGGTAATTGAGATTCGCTGGATTGACGACCACTAGCAGAGAGAGGCCCTTGTCATTCATCTGCTGGCGCAAGCGCGTCAGACGTTGTTCATACTCAACCTTTGGAAATGCGGACGCCATCCTTTCAACCCCTTTCAGCTTGTTTATGTCGAGCCATTCCCCGAACGAAATGCGCTGCGCGAGCTGCGAAGCACGCAAGACCGTTATTTGAGTGCATGGACGTTCGATCGCACCGATCGCAAACCTCGTCCGCGCGCTGGGACCGCCGCACCCGAGTAGGTCGGCCGCGAAGCGCCTCGTGGCGTGTCGCCGCCGTCGTCATAGCCTTTGCCCACATACCGAAGCGAGACAGGAGCAGAGCAGGCTCGATGCTGCCATAGACATTCCGACGACCACGGGGCGCTGACGTACAAGGGAGAGGCGACACGCTCGACAGATGCCGCCTGCACCTCGCTCGCGTAGCGACGCGAGCTGGGCTGTATGCGTTTTCCAACACCAGCCCCTCATTGACTCTGCTCTCGACCAAGGGATCGAATGCGTGTCGACACGAAACTGCGCAGAGCCCGGCTTTGGCAGCATGCCGCAGTAAGCCTCCCGCTCGGCATGGAGATTCCAGCATCGGGCAAGGATGTTGCCTCATCATGGTAAGAATCATAGCTGAGAATGATGCCGCTTTCTCCGCTTTTGACGCCCGGAACGCCGAAAATAAGCGCCAGGTTGAAGATCTCTGGAGATTTTATTTCGAGATGATCCCGCCTCTGTTTTCTATCCTTGGAGACAGCCCGAACGCGCGGCGTCGTTCAAGGCGGGCCGCTCCTCGAAGCCCAACGACAGAATTCAGACCTGAGGCACAGACCGTTTTGGCTCGTGATCGGCATGGATGCCGTTGCCTTATTTTTTCTGGTTTGGCGGAGGCCATTCACGCGCCGAAGAACATCCTCGAATGTCCCAAAACGCTGCCTTCCTGCGAACTTGCCGCTCGGATCGGTGTATTCGCTATATCATAAAGGCTATCATTGTCGGCCACACTTGGTTGATTGACTCAGATCGGAAGCGCCGCCTCATGAATGTGGATACCGTCCAGAGCGAGCGTTCGGAATTGTCCAGAGTGTTTGAGCATATCGAGGCGAACGAAGATCAGTTCGTCAGCCGTTTGCTTGATTATTTGAGGCACCCTAGCATCAGCGCGCATAACATCGGTATGAGCGAGGTCGCTGAACTGCTTGTGAGCATGCTGAGCCGATTGGGGCTGGACGCACAGATGTTCGCAACGTCAGGCTACCCGATGGTGATGGGGCGCTGGGAGCGCGCACCTGGAGCGCCGACGATCCTTCTGTATGGCCATTACGACGTCCAGCCTCCGGATCCTTTGGAGGCATGGATCAGTCCGCCGTTCGAACCAACGGTCCGCGATGGACGCGTGTATGCGCGCGGCGCCGGAGACAACAAGGGCCAACATTTCGCTCAGCTCTTAGCTCTGGAATCCCATCTTGCGGTCCATGGCCGGTTGCCCTGCAACGTCCTGATCCTGTTGGAAGGAGAAGAGGAGACCGGAAGTCCCCACATCGCGGATTTCGTCCGTGCTCACCGCGACCTGCTTAGAGCAGACTTGGTCGTAACAGCCGACGGCCCTTTGCACGAGTCGGGTCGGCCGATCATTACATACGGCGTTCGAGGCATCGCGGCGTTCGAACTGCGTGCTCGTGCCGCGAACTGCGATGTTCACTCAGGCAACTTCGGCGCGGTCGTTCCAAATCCCATCTGGACGCTAGTGCAGTTGCTGGCAACGATGAAGAATGCAGATGGGGAGATTACGATCAACGGGTTTCATGACGACGTCATGGTCTCAACTGACACAGAGCGCGCTGCTGCAGCTCGGTTGCCTCAAGACGCTGAAGAGATTAAGAGGAGCCTCGGACTTGTGAGGCTCGATTGTCCACCAGACAGGCCGCTCCCCGACAGGCTCATGTTCTACCCCACGTTGACTATCAACGGACTCCACGGAGGCTATGGCGGGCCTGGATCGAAAACGATTATTCCGCACGAGGCGTTCGTCAAATGCGATGCCCGCCTTGTCGAGCGACAAGATCCTGATGATATCCTACGGAAGATAGAGGCTCACGTAAGAAGACATGCTCCGGATGTTGAGTTCGTCCGTGTCGAATCGACGCCGCCATCAAGGACGCCGCTTGATGCGCCGTTTTCACAACTTGTTCAGTCGGCAGTCCAAATTGCGCATGGCGTACAGCCTCTCATCTATTCCTCGCTCGGAGCGACCCTGCCGGATTACGTATTCACGAAGATCCTGGGCGCACCATCTTTTGTGGTGCCTTATGCGAATGCCGACGAAGCCAATCATTCGCCGAACGAGAACATTAAGATCAATTGCTTTGTAAAGGGGATACGTACCGGAGCGGCACTCCTCGATGCGCTTGGTGGACTGGTACATTCAAGCTGAAGGCTCACTCCTGAAATCTGCCCAGCCCGCTACTCGCAGCAACCTGGGATCTTTTTCCGTGGAGCGTAGGGCAGCATACTCAGAGCGCATGGCATCTCCCGAGTCTTGGAGGAGATGACGGGTAAACAATATTGAACCATAGAGACTGGGAGCCGCTTCCACAATCATCGTCGCCGCTGTCGAGGGTGACTGTGAAGTGTGCCGGGGGGAGACCGGAAACGTCGAGGTCCGGATGGCGCATCACAGCAACACCTGGCCAGCCGAGCAAAGCCGCCAACCTCGCCCAACGGACGGTCGGCTAGCCCCCCGATCAGCTCCACTGGTCTCCACCGATGCCCTTTGGCGTACAAAACTCCGAGAGGATCGCACCGCCGCCAGATGAGATTCAGCGACGGGTCGAGAGGAGGAGAACAACACATGATTACATGATGCATTAGCGGGCTCGCTAGGGGATCGATGGCATTGACGGAAGCCCGCCGCACTCGTTGCGACAAAGCGTGCTACTTGGACGGAATGACACGAATATCATCAGCGCAGATCACGATCTTGAGAACATCGCCGACCTTCGGTTGCCGTCCGAACGGGAAGCGGTCCTCCATTGTCAATTGCTCACCATTGACGTCCAGCAGGAGTCGCGTCGCACCGCCATAATAGTGTGACTGCAAAACGACGGCTGTCAGCGCTGTCCCTCTTGCTCCGTCGCCGGAAAGCTTGATTTGCTCCGGCCGAATGACTGCCGTGCCGGCGCCGGGGCCCCAGTGGCCTTTCAGGCGAAGCCCCCCGCCGGACGTGAAGACGCCGTGCGCATCCACAACTCCGTTCAGCAATGAGCACCAGCCGATGAATTTTGCGACGAACAACGTCGACGGGGCTTCATAGATTTCGCCGGGCGTACCGACCTGCTCGATCTGGCCGGCATTCATGACTACAATGCGGTCCGACATGGTCAGTGCTTCCTCCTGATCGTGGGTGACGAACAGGGTCGTGACGTCAACGCCGCGAATGACCTCTCGAAGCTCCTCACGCATGCGAACTCGAAGCTGAGCGTCCAGATTTGAGAACGGCTCGTCGAGAAGGAGTACGGCCGGCCGCATAGCTAGAGCGCGCGCAAGTGCAATCCGTTGCTGCTGACCTCCGGAAAGCTGGCTCGGCAGGCGCTGCGCCAGATGCGGCAGTTCAACCAACCGTAGCATTTCGTTGACGCGCTTTTCGCGCTCGCCGCGCGGCCATTTCAGGTTTTCAAGGCCGAATGCGATATTCTCAGCCACCGTCATATGCGGGAAGAGAGCGTAACTCTGGAACACCATTCCAGTATCCCGCCGATAGGGTGGCTGATGGGTCATGTCGATGCCATTGATCGTTACGGTGCCAGATGTCGGCTCTACAAATCCGGCGACCATCCGTAGCGTCGTTGTTTTACCGCATCCTGATGGACCTAGCAGGCAAACCAGTTCACCACGACGCGCACTCAGGGAAGCATTCGCAACAGCAACCGTTTCACCATAGTGTTTTGAAACAGAGCGCAACTCTACGACAAGGTCACCGGCTTCTCGCATCGTGTTTTGCTCCTCTTTCGATAAAGCCAGCATCTCTCATGCTCCTACGCCAGTCGTTCCGCGCCGATTAGGCGCTCGATCCCTAGAATGACGACTAATGTCACCAAGATCATAATGCTCGATACCGCCGCAACCATTGGGTCGTAGCTGGTGTCGACATATGTGAAGATCTGTACGGGCAGGGTTACATTGCCGCCGTAGGTGAGAAACGCTGAAACGGTCACGTTTCCGAATGATGTCACAAAGGCAAAGATCGAAGCGGACAGCAACCCGGGCAAAATGAGTGGTAGCGTAATACGCCGAATGACTTGCAATGGCGTTGCCCGGAGGTTCATCGCCGCATGTTCGAGCTGCTGGTCGTGCAGGGTAAGGCTCGCGAGCATCGTACGAACAACGTACGGAATGGCGAGAACCAGGTGACCTAGGAGCAAAGGGTAGATCGTCTGAGTAAGACGCAACCACGAGAAGAGCTGCAACAATCCGATGCCCAGTACGACGGCAGGGACGATCAATGGCGAAAAGGCCAAACCCTGCAGGAGTGATTTTCCTCGGAACGCAAAGCGGTTGATCGCGAAGGCGGCAGCGAAACCAATTGCTAGCGCCATTATGGCAACGAGCACGGCAACGTACGTGCTCGTCCAAAGCGCCGTCATGAACGGGTCATTTGTCCACACCTTTTGATACCAGCGCAGCGAAAAACCTGTGGGAGGGAATTGCATCGTGTCGCCGTTGGTGAACGACGACGCAATCACCAGAATCGCGGGCAAGGCAAGCATCGTGTATACGAGCGCTCGAATGATGACGCCCGATACGGCCATTACATAGTCGAGGGGATCAGAGCGCATAGCCTCGCCCTTTCATGATAAAACGTGATGCAGCCAGGGCGTTGAACGCCGCCGTGAAACCTAGTCCACTCACGAAGAGGATAAAAGCCATGGCTGCGCCGGATGGCCAGTTCAGCTCCGCCATAATGCGCTCGTAGATCAAGCTTCCGAGCATACTGACGCGACTTCCGCCGATGAGACGGGGCGTGACGAATGCTGAAATAGACAGCACGAAAACAAGATTGAAGCCGACGAGAATGCCAGGAAGCGCGAGCGGAATGATTACCTTTCGGAACGTAACGACGCGATTGGCGCGAAGATTGGCAGCTGCCTGTTCGAGCACTGGATTTATCTGGGTAACAACGCTCATGACAGACAGGATCATGAGGGGAATAAATTGCTGCACCAAAACGATGATCACGGCCGCGCGAGAAAACAGGAAGATTCTCGGCGAAGAAAGAATACCTATGTTCACGAGCAGTGCATTGAGGAGTCCGTTACGGCCAAGAATGATCAGCCATCCGAAGACGACAACGACCAGGCTCAGCGTCAGCGGCATGATAACGATGATCGTTCGCCAGCGCCGCGCCAAAGGCGCCTGGCGAGCGAGCGAATATCCGACTGGGAAGCCAAGCCCCAGGCAGATGAGACTGACGATAAGTCCGTCCACAAACGTTTCCACCAGCACTGACGAGTAATAGGAGTCCGAAAAGAACCGGACATAGTGCGTCAGGCTGAAACCGCCACCATCGAGAAGATGGCTAGTGGGCAGAAAACTTGACCGGAGCAATCCCAGCACCGGAACCACCAGGAAGCCGATGAGAAGCAAGACCATTGGAGCCAGCAAAAGGGCTGCGGTTGTCATACGACTGCTAAGGAGAGGCTCCTTCACGATGCACCTTTCTTAGTTGATATGGCGCCTGTTGGCTGGGCAAGTGAGTCACGTAGGCCAGAAGCCCTGCGTAACACCAAGGGAGCCTAAGCAGTTACAGACCTAGGTTCGAACGATTCGATTTACCCGCTCGATCATGGCGCTCCGGTTTGCCCACAACGTGTCCCAATCGATTTTCTTCTTCAGGGCGCTGCGCTCAGGTGAATTGAACAGGAGCTCTTTGCTGAGCTCGTCGGGCAATTTCACATCAGTTGTTGGGCTATACCGAAATGCCTGCGGCGTTGCGAGAATACCTTGATCGGAGAGTAACTGCTCGGCATACGCGTGTGCAGCTTCCGGATACTTCATGCCCTTGACGATGTTGATGTAGTCAGTCGTCGAGTAAATCCCCTTAAGCGGCACAACGGTCACAATGGGAGCGCCCTTGGTGCGCAATTCATGGGCGCGGCCATCCCAACAAATACCGGCATAGACTTCTTCGTTTTGGTACATCTGCACGAGCGCGACCGTTTGTTGCGCGAACGCGGCGATATTCGGCTTAGCGGCTTCCAGCACCTTGAACGCCGGCTCCATGTTTGAAACCGAGCCACCGTTTTCCTCGGCAATGGCAAGAAGATGCAAGTTGCTCGCGATTTGTCCCGGTGCCGCAATGACTACGCGACCGGCCAGATCGGACCGGGCAATGTCGGAGTAAGAAGTTAGGGGCTGCTTGATGTATTTTGAATTGTAGACCGGGACAATGGACGCGATGTCGAAAGGCACCCCGTAATCACCGAATTCGCGGAAGCCGGGCAAAATCCGCTTGAGATTTGAAACGTCCGAAAGCTTGACTTCGTCCACGACACCGGCCCTAACGAGCTCAACCATAAAGGAGCTATCAGCCATGAACATGTCGTACGGAGGGTTGTCCCTGCTTGCGATCAATTTGACGAGGTCCGTACCCGTACTGCCGGCGACAAATTGGACCTTCAGTCCGTACTTCTCCTCGAGCGGAGCCACTACGCTCTTCCTAAGAGCCTCATCGTAAAGGCCGCCGTATCCATTTACGCGCAACGTAATGCCAGCAAATTTTCTGGATTGAGCGTGGACATAGGGTGCAGCCAGAGCGCTCGCTGCCGCCATCGTCGCGAACTTCAAGAATGCGCGTCGTTTCATTTTACGATTCCCTCTTGCATCTTTAGTGAATTGGAACGAGCAGTGGCCGTCCGCGCAAGCAAGGCCCACCCACTGAATCTGCCAGCTACCCACCCTGACGGTTTGAAGGCTCCGAAGCGACACACCGAACGCATCACCGCTCAGTTGACCAGCCAGCGCTCGAGTCGGTAAAATGGTATGGCGTACATACTTACAATCGAAAGACGCCCTCATCAGGCGACGCCATGCCTGAGGCAAAAATCGGTTGTACCGGCCACAACTTCCATCCCTCACGCCTTATTATCTGTCCCTCGGAATTGATTTCCACTAATATCGGACGTGACGCAGCAGAAATACTGCATTTTGTCTGTGAAGCGCGACGGTTTTGTGTGCCAACTGCAACGAAGCTGCAGGCGCTGGCTCGGCGGTACTTCGCCTGAATGATGCAGGCCGAGATCGATTGCTCCTGCATGGCAATCGTGCGCGATCCCACGCCTGCCTTACCTAGAATCGTCAATCCGCTCGTAGAAAATTGCCTGCGCCTTCGGGATATGTCGTGGTAAACGGATTTCCCCCGGACTTTCCTGCCGTTCATGATTTTCTGCATCAGACCGGCATTTTTTGGCGCATTTACTCAAGGTTGAGCCGAAATATGCAGTACGATCGAACAGACGCCCATATCCTTGAGATAGTGCAAAAAAACAACCGTTTAACTTCCGAGGTGATCGGCGAGCTGGCCGGTCTTTCTGCTACCGCGTGTCAGCGGCGACTGAAGAGGCTCCGTTCGGAAGGAATCATCGAGGCCGACGTCTCCATCCTTGCGCCGAAAGCGGTCGGAAATCCTATTCAAATGCTCGTCCTGGTCACTCTAGAGCGGGAGCGTTCGGACATCATCGACAGGTTCAAGAAGGCCATCAAATCGTCGGCTGAAGTCGTCAATGGATTTTACGTCACCGGCGATGCGGACTTTGTCCTTTATATTACCGCGCGTACGATGGAACATTACGAACAATTCACCCGTCGATTCTTCTATGAGAGTCCGGACATAAGAGCTGTCAAAACAATGGTCATAATGGACCGCGTAAAGTCCGGCTTTGCTATTCCAATTGAGATGCCGCCCGAGGAGTAATGCTTGGGGCTTAGTTCCGGCCCTTGGCGTTTGGGTCATCAGGCTCTTGTCAGCGCGGGAATAAGGCGCACTGCCGCACCTAGTCTAGTGCTGCACCTGAGTTGAGACTCCCGTAATCCGAAGAAGACCAGGCCGACCAATGTATCGTGCCTCATTCGGATTCGCGGGCCTCAGCCTGCCGACACGTGTAGTTCTAAGCACAAGAGGTCGCCGTTGAAGCGGCTGAGATAAGTGGGGCTGATGAAGAGCGAACTCGCCTGGGGGCGGACACGAGCTTAAGGCTGCTCTTATCGGAGAGCAGCAATTTCAAGCAGGACGGCGACCAGGGTATCTCGTAAGCGACCATGGCGAACTCTGCCGCCGGCGGCAGATCGGTATGCATCCGTGAGGCTCCAAAATTCTGGCCATCTCCTGAACCGCTTGCAACCTTCATGGTTTTGCGGCGCCGTACAAGCTGTTGATCTCCGGACGAGCGACTTGGTCGCAAAGCAGTGGTTTGCGATCTAGTTAGAGCCTTCGGCCGCGCGACACTGACTGAAGAGTGCCAAGAGGGCAAGGTCGTGCGCTCTTATCTCTCTCAGCACCAGAATAGCTGCTGTCTATTCTTCGCCGCGGCACCGCGTTCCGAATGGGCCTAAGGGCAGATCAGCCGGTGAAGACGACAGTCTTCTTGCCATTCAGCATAACGCGGTCCTCAAGGTGGTGACGCACGGCGCGAGCGAGTACACGTCGTTCGATGTCGCGGCCTTTGCGGACGAGATCGTTTGGCCTATCGCGGTGAGAGATTTGCTCAACATCCTGCTCAATGATCGGTCCCTCGTCGAGATCGGAGGTCACATAATGCCCGGTCGCGCCGATCAGCTTTACCCCTCGCTCGTGGGCTTGGTGATAAGGCTTGGCGCCCTTAAAGCCTGGCAAAAACGAGTGATGAATGTTGATGCAGCGTCCCGCCAACTTCGCCGAGAACGCATCTGACAGAATTTGCATGTAGCGCGCGAGAACTACGAGCTCCGTATTGGTCTCCTGAACGAGCTCCCAAATTTTCGCTTCCTGCTCCATCTTCGTCTGCTTAGTGACCGGCAAATGGTGGAACGGCAGCTCGGCCAGGTCGGTGGAGGCCAAATGCTCGCGGCCGTGGTTCGAAACAATCGCCGTCACCTCCATCGGCAGTTCACCGATACGCCATCGATAAAGCAAATCGGCCAGACAATGGTCGAGCTTTGAAACCAGAAGCATCACGCGTTTTTTTACGGAACTTTGCCGCAACGCGAACGTCATGGCGAAACGCTTGGCGAGATCCTCGATCGAGGCGGCAATATCTGTTTCTGATTTGGCTTCCTCGAGACGGTCGAACACAACGCGCATAAAAAAGTGTCCGGAACAAGCATCCTCGAACTGCTGAGCATCGAGAATGTTGCAGCCAGACTCAAACAGAAGGCTCGAGACCGCGGATACGATGCCTGGACGATCTGGGCAGGACAAAGTGAGGATCATGGAACGGTCGAACATAGCAGCCATCGTCCTGCGGGGGCCTTTCGTAAACCGCGCTGTGGAAAGCAGAAGGTGAGCCTCATCGGTTAGAGCGTGCTCTGAGGAGCTCTGGGGCGATGAGGTCGTCGAGCTTCCGACATTCGCCCTTCACTCGCGTGCGATTCGAATCGTAGAAGGCGCGAAGGGACGCGATCGCCGCATGCCGTTCACCGGCGATTTCGATTTCAAAATTTGCTTGCGAGAGCCATTCGGCATTCACTCCGCTCTCAGAGTGAAGATATCCCATGCCGACGCCGCATCCCAGGGTATGGCCGAAGCCGGCGGAGCGCAGGTATCCCACGATCGAACCATTGCGCCAAACAGGCTCTGTTCCGAACATCAGCGACACCGCGCTGGGCGCGGCCAGCTGCACGAGGCGTCGGCGTGGAGTCCGCCCGCGCTGTGTTTCGAGAATCGCTCGCCCAATGAACTCTTCCTTCTTGTTCCAGCCGATTGTGAATCCCAATCCAGCTTCAAGCGGGGAGTCCTCGTCACTTACGTCTGCGCCCCAGTCGCGGTAGCCAGCTTCAAGACGCAAGGTGTTGAGCGCGACGTAGCCTGCGTGGCGCAGATCAAGATCGCGTCCTGCGGCAATCAGCGCATCGTAGATACCGAGCGCCTGGTCGGTCGGAATGTGCAGCTCCCATCCGAGTTCTCCGACGAAGGTCATGCGAAAAGCGAGGGCCAATCCATAGCCGATCTCGATCTCTCGGGTCGTCGCGAACGGAAAGGCAGCTTCCGAAAAATCCGACGGGCTCACGCGCGTGAGGAGCTCGCGCGAATGTGGGCCCATGACTGAGAGGCAGGTATAGCCCGACGACACGTCCGTGACGAACACGTGGCCGGCGCCTTTGGCATGCTTTCGTAGCCAGGCGAGATCCCGGATGCGCTGCACAGCCGCTGTGATGACGAGGAATTCCTCATCTCCCGTTCGAGCGATTGTGACATCGGACTCCATGCCACCGCGCTCATTGAGCCACGGAGTGTACACGATGCGGCCCACTGCCACGTCAACGTCGTTAGTCGAGAGACGCTGCAGAAAAGGAAGCGCATCACGGCCCTGCACTAGCAGATGCGCGAAGGAGGTTTGATCGAAAAGTGTGACTCCGGACCGAGTCGCGTCGTGTTCGGCACCACTCGACTTGAACCAGTCGTCGCGAGCAAATGTGGCATGGGCGTACGTCGACCCTTCGGGAATACCGAACCATTGCGCCCGCTCCCAGCCGGCAGCCTCGCCGAACCTCGCGCCTGCTGCCGCTAGGCGATCGTGCAACGGTGAGACGCGGACGTTGCGAGCCGTCTCAGGTGACTTATGAGGCCAATGTAGAGCGTAAAGGAGTCCGACCGCTTCGGCGGTTCGGTCGCGCAAATATCGCCGATTGCGCTGAAATGGCATGGCTCGTCGGACATCCATTTCCCAATAGTCACTACAGGGCATGCCGGTGGACATCCACTCGGCCATTACTTTGCCGGCGCCGCCGGAAGACTCGATACCGCATGAATTGAATCCTGAGGCCACGTAGAGCCCAGCGATATCGGGTGCAGGGCCCAACAAGAACCGATTGTCAGGTGTGAAGCTTTCCGGGCCATTGAAACTGAGTTGCAGCCCGACATTTTCCAGGGCTGGCATGCGCCGCATGGCGTTGGCCAGGTGAGGCTCGATATGTTCGAAGTCGTCGGGCAGCGCATCGAAACTGAACTCACGCGGGATCCCCGCCATGCCCCAGGGCTTGCCCTTCGGCTCAAAGAAGCCGACGAGCAATTTACCGGCATCTTCTTTTGCGTAGAAGCACGCATCAAGGTCTCGCACTGTGGGAGTATCGGGCGACAAGCCTCCCATCGCCTCTGTCACGACGTAAAAGTGCTCCGCCGCGTGCAGCGGCACTGTCCAATTGGCGTCGGCAGCTAAGGTGCGGCTCCACATCCCGGCACAGATGACAACCTTTTCGGTGCGAACGATCCCTTCTGCCGTTTCAACACCAACGATCCGGTCTTTTTCGACCACAATGCGCGTGACTGGCGTGTGTTCCAGTATCTTCGCGCCACCCTGCCGCGCGCCAGTCGCGAACGCGCGCGCCGTGTCCACCGGATTGGTCTTACCATCGGACGCGATCCATGCAGCCCCGAGTACGTCGGCTACATCGAGCAACGGTACTCGGCGCTTGGCTTCAGCGGCGTCGACGATCTCGACATCGAGGCCAAAGGAGCGGCCCATCGAGGCACCTCGCCTCAACTCCTCAAGCCGAGCGGGTGTCGCTGCAACGGTGATCGACCCACATTGCCGAAAGCCAGTATACTGACCAGTCAGCTCTTCGAGCTCACGGAACAACCCGGCGGAGTACTGGGCCAGCTTCGCCATGTTCTCGTTGGCTCGAAGCTGGGTGACGAGCCCCGCGGCATGCCAAGTCGTTCCGCAGGTCAGTTGATCGCGCTCGAGCAGCAGGACATCGCGATGCCCAAGCCGCGTGAGGTGATAGGCAATGGACAGACCAATAATGCCACCGCCGACGATGACAAACTCTGCTTGGGTGGGCCGCTTGCTTTGCATTCCGGGACTCAAAAAATGGTTTCAAGCAGATCTGCGCGATGCCGAGGATGAATAGGCGGACAGCACCTTAAGGGTGGCAGCGTGGCGGGTCGGCGGTTCGGTTGTCGATGCTACCGTGGAGCTCATGAGCCATGGGGCCGTCGTAGAACACCTTGTCACAACCCGTGCGCCTAGTGTTGATGCGGTTTACACACAAGTCGTGCCAAATCGAGCCCAAATGCTGCGCGGAACTATGCAAAGTCTGATCTCCCTCCGCGCGCATTGATGGCGGACTTATCAGCTGGAAGCGTCGTCTCGTGAAAATAGTATCGGGCCACGGATCTGAATTTCGCGAATGTAGGCCTCTGCGGAGAAGAGATTCTGCGCCTGACGCGCAAAAGCGGAGGTTTTCATCCTTAGCCTGCGGTTAACGCGCAAGCCGCAAGCCGCTCGTCGGCGAGCAATGCGGAAAATTGTTATGTCCATAGGATCAAGACAATGAAAAAACGCAGGCAGCAAGCCCGATATCATAGGCGGCAGATGCCGAGCCGAATGCAATCTCGCCCATTTTGCTCGATGCCCTCGAAGGGGGCTCGTTGATCGAGTGGCTGTATACGGCCTAAATTGCCCGCTGCAGATCGATCTGCCCGAGCATGGTCCCCGTGGACGATGGTGAAATTTGGCGTGCCTCTGGATTGAGCACCAACTCTCGCCGGGAAACTGCCGCATTAACGGTGTTCGCGAGCAGGTAAGCGACAGTCATAGGCCCGACACCGCCAGGCACCGGGGTTATGTAGCTCGCACGCCTGCTCGCTTCGGCAAAAGCAACATCTCCGACAAGCTTGACAGTGCCAGTCGTGTCGATCGCCCGATTTATGCCGACATCAACGACAATCGCTCCTGGCTTAAGCCAATCGCCCCGAACCAGTCCTGCGCAACCGGCGGCAGCGATGACAATGTCCGCCTTCCTACAGAGGTCGGGTAGATTTCGGGTCTGCAGCTGCGCCCCTGTCACGGTACATCCGGCATCGCCCAGCAGTACTGCCAAAGGTTTTCCAACGATATTCGAGCGACCAATGACGACAACATCAAGTCCATCCAAGTCGCTTACGACCGTCTTAATCAGATGGACAACCCCAAGCGGAGTGCAAGGAGCGAGAGCTGGTCGACCCGCGGCCAATCGTCCAACGTTGTAGGGATGGAAGCCATCTACGTCCTTGGCAGGATCGATGGCCTCCTGCACCCAACAACGATCGATGTGCCCGGGCAGGGGAAGCTGAACGAGGATGCCATCAATGGAATCGTCAGCGTTGAGCTGGCCAATCAAGTCCAGCAACACGGCTGCATCGACATTGCTCGGCAGCAGGAATTGTTGCGACTTGATGCCTACGGTTTGGGCCTGCTGGGCTTTTGTCCTCACGTAAACCGAACTGGCCGGGTCCTTGCCAACCAGCACCACAGCCAAGCCCGGTGTGACATTGTATTCGGCTTGGAGCAGCGCTACCTCTCGCGCAATGCGCGCGCGAAGGAGCTCGGCGATGGCCTTTCCGTCGATTCGGATAGCATTCATGGTTATGTCTAAGGATGTGATACGCTGGAGCCTGAAGCTCCAACCACACCAATGGAGCGCGAGCTGTAGCCGTCCGATCGGTCCCCGCGCGAAACATCAGCAGGGGAAGGGCGTCTATACCCTACTTGTTTGGCGGCGGCTGCACCAAACTCGTCTCCGCACTCAAGCGATTGCTGTCTCTTTTGCAAGCTCGTCCATGACTTGCTTGGTTGCTTGATAGGCCAGATCAACAATCTCGTCTATCTCAGACTCGGTTACAACAAGAGGCGGAGCAAATCCCAGAATGTCTCCATGCGGCATTGCTCGTACAATGAGCCCACGATCACGGGCAGCCTTCGAAATGCGAGCCCCCACTTTGAGCGAAGAGTCAAAGCGTCGCTTTGTCTGGCGATCCGCAACGAACTCTACGGCGCCGAGTAAGCCGACACCGCGAACCTCGCCAACGATCTCCATCTGAGAAAAACGCTCCTTGAGTAGACGATGGAAGTGCGATCCGACGATCCTGGCGCGGTCGGTCAACCGGTCTTTCTTGAAAATGTCGAGAACTGCGTTAGCAGCGGCGGCAGCTATCGGATGGCCGGAATAGGTATATCCGTGTGAAAACGCACCGACACGATCCGCAGCCTCCTCCATAACCGCGTAGATTTTTTCAGCGACGATAGCTCCCGAGAGCGGAACGTAGCCGGATGTCAGACCCTTGGCGACTGTCACCAAGTCCGGTTCAATCCCGTAAAGCATACTACCGAAGTCTGCCCCGGTTCTGCCAAAGCCACAGATCACTTCGTCGGCGATCATAAGGACGTCATAGCGCCTGAGTACCGCTTGAATTTCACGCCAATAGCCGGTCGGAGGCGGTGTAATCCCGCCGGTACCCAGCACCGGCTCGGCAATGAAAGCACCGACCGTTTCCGGCCCCTCTCGCACGATCAATTGTTCAAGCTCGGCGGCACGCCTGCGAGAAAAGGATTCCTCCGTCTCGCCGGGCTCGGCATCCCAATAGTGGTGCGGCGTCCCGGTATGCAAAATGCCCGGAAAGGGAAGATCCATGTGGTCATGGTAAAACGACATGCCGGTCATTGAGCCCGAAATGACTGAACAGCCATGGTATCCCCGCTCGCGAGAGATAATCTTCTTCTTCTTCGGCTGCCCGCGTAGATTGTTGTAATACCAGACGAGCTTCGCCTGCGTTTCGTTGGCATCCGATCCGGACAGCCCGAAGAACACCTTGCTCGGCTTGCCTGGTGCCATTTCTATGAGACGAGCCGAGAGGATCGCCAGCTCTTCGCTCGTGTGGGCCGCATACGTATGGTAGTATGCGAGCTTATAAGCCTGCCGCGCGATCGCCTCCGCCACCTCGGTGCGGCCGTAGCCAATATTCACACAATAGAGTCCGGCAAAGCCATCGATGTAACTACGTCCCTGGGCGTCTTGAATGCGAATCCCTTGGCCGCCTGTAACGATCGTAGGATCACCGAGCTTTCCTTTTGCAAAGTCCTTGAGCTGTGTGAAAGGATGCAGAACACTGGAGCGATCGAGCTCAGCGATTGTCCTGATATCAATCATGTCGTTTCTCCCTAAGCCGCCAAATCGCCGAAACAAACGTATTTCAGCTCCGTGTATTCCGCCAAGCCGTACCGCGATCCTTCCCGACCGAGCCCAGATTGCTTCCAACCGCCGAAGGGAATAGGTGGGCCTGTGAATGAAGCCGTATTGACGCCGATCATGCCGCACTCGAGTTGCTCAGAAAGTCGGAGCCCTCGACGTAGGCTGTCCGTGTAGACATATCCCGCTAGCCCCATTTCGTTAGCGTTGGCGCGGGAGATAACCTCTTCTTCGGAATCGAACGGAAGTACAGCAGCAACCGGCCCAAATGTTTCCTCTTGCGCAATGAGCATCTCTTCCGTGACGTCGGTTAGCAAGGTCGGAGGTACAAAGTTGGGCCCCGGCGCCGCGCCTTGATGAGTGAAGAGAACCTGCGCCCCCTTCTTGACGGCATCATCGATTTGGATCCTGCACTTGTTTGCGACCGCCAACTTCGTCATTGGGCCTATCTCCGTTGCAGGGTCTAGACCATGGCCGACCTTGAGCTGGGCGATTGCGGCGGCAAACGCCTCGACAAAAGCAGTGTAGATGCCTCTTTGGACGTAGATGCGATTGGCGGCCAAGCAATCCTGGCCCGAGGTCGCAAATTTCGCGGCCACCGCGCCCCTGACAACCTTCTCAAGGTCGACATCATCAAAAATGAGGAAGGGGGCGTTCCCCCCCAGTTCCAGTGACACCTTTTTGACTGTGTCGGCCGCTCCCTCAAGCAGTAGACGCCCCACCTCCGTAGAACCTGTAAACGAGAGAGCCCGGATTCTTTTGTCACGCAACAATGGCGTCGAGAGTTCGATTGGATTGCCCGTAAGCACTTGAAGAACGCCAGCCGGAACCCCAGCCTGCTCGGCCAACCGAACCACGGCGAGAGCGGAGAGCGGCGTCTCGGGAGCAGGCTTCACGATCATCGGACATCCGGCCGCAAGAGCAGCTCCAGCCTTTCGCGTGATCATAGCGACAGGAAAATTCCACGGAGTAATGGCCGCGGCTACACCTATCGGCTGCATTCGGACTTGAAGCAGGCTTTCAGGCTTATGGCTGGGGATAGTCTCTCCGTAGGCGCGTTCACCCTCTGCAGCGAACCACTCGAGAAATGCTGCACCGTACGCAATTTCATGGCGCGCTTCGGCGAGTGGCTTGCCCTGCTCGCTCGTCACCAAGACAGCCAGCTCTTCCGAATGCTGGAGCATCAACGACGACCAAGACCTCAGGATCGCTCCGCGCCTTGCGGGCAAGAGCTCTCGCCACGCGGGAAACGATCCTTCAGCTGCCGCGATCGCCTGGTTCATATCCGCGGCAGAGCAATGAGCAACATCCGCGATCTCTTCCCCCGTCGCCGGATCGACCACAACATCTCGTTGCTCGCCTGAAATCCATCGGCCACCGACCAGCGCTGCCCCCGTCACGAAATCGCGGCGGTGCAGACGTTGCAGGTGCTTGCTAGCAAGACCGGCCAAATGCGAACTTTGGTGCCGAACGGTTTGATGGGCCATTGGAGTGTCCAAGCGCGTCATTTGTTGAAATTGCCTTGGCAATCAGGATACTGATGTCGCGAACTGATTTGCATCGCATTTTCCTGTCGTCGGGAGGATTTCCTGCATGGCACAGGCATTTTGCGGCGAAGCACACCTGAAGGCTGGAGAGAGAGAGAGATCATGAGCTACGATCGAATAGATGCCCGGATCTTGGAGATCGTGCAAAAGAACAATCGCTTAACTTCCGAGGTTATCGGCGAACTGGCCGGGCTTTCTGCGACGGCATGTCAACGACGGCTGAAGAGGCTCCGCTCGGAAGGCATCATCGAGGCCGATGTCTCAATTGTTTCGCCGAAGGCTGTCGGAAGACCCATTCAAATGCTTGTGCTGGTGAGCCTGGAACGCGAGCGCTCAGATATAATCGACAGGTTCAAAAAGGCGATCAAATCGTCAGTCGAGGTCGTCAATGGATTTTACGTGACCGGCGACTCCGATTTTGTCCTCTACGTTACCGCGCACAGCATGGAAGACTATGAACAGTTCACGCGGCGCTTCTTTTATGAGAACGCGGACATCAAGGGCGTCAAGACAATGGTCATAATGGACCGCGTGAAGTCGGGTTTTGCGGTTCCGATTGAGGCCCCAGCCGAGGAGTGAGTGCGGCTGTGCGGCGCTGAGCGAGCGAATCCAGCGCTCGCGCAGTTTTTCATCACTCATTCGCATATTACGCGGAGAACCTGCGTTCTTTCCCTCTAATCTATCCGGCTGCTGGCACTTGAGTTGAGCAAGGTGTCTGTCGGATCCATTTTCGAAAGAACATCAGTTCCACGAATATCGAGTCTCGTTCGGTTTCGCGATTCATGTGCTCCCACAAGACCATCAAAAGTGCACGAACTCGGGTCGTCCAAGACATTCATCTGACGGAAGCGACCTAGCCTCACCAGGCCGAAATATCAATGCCGTGTCCATATGCTACGCGAGCGGCTTCAATTGTGAAGTTAACATCAAGCAGGTTAGGAGCCGCGGCGACGAGTGGCTACCGCTCAGCCTTCCAGGCGGAAAAACGGTAGCTCGCGCACGAGATGTGCATTGCCGCTCGCCAGGGATCTCTCGAGAAAACTGCCGGTGTCGCAAAGATTTGAGACCCATACTGTGCATAGAAAGCGGGGTTGAGACTGCGCCTAAGCCCGCGAACTCTCACCGACCATGGCTGATCTGGTTCAAAATCGATCGATCGGAAATCAAACTGGAGCCGAGATGACGGATCCATCCAAGCCTCAGACGGCCGGCGCCGATCGAATCACCGCTCCGTTACGATTACCAACCTTCCGCCGCATCTGGTTTGCGAGCTTGCTCTCCAACGTTGGTATTCTGATTCAGGGGATAGGCGCAGCCTGGGCGATGACACAGATGACATCATCGGCCGACAAGGTCGCGCTGGTGCAGACCGCACTGATGCTGCCGGTCATGTTGATTTCGATGCCGGCCGGTGCGGTGGCGGACATGCATGATCGGCGGATAGTGGTGCTCGTGTCGCTGGGCATCACGCTCGCCGGCGCGACAGCGCTGACGACGCTCGCCTGGCTGGACTTGGTCACTCCGAATGTCTTGCTTGCACTCTGCTTTGCCGTCGGTAGTGGCTGGGCGCTGATGGGACCAGCTTGGCAAGCTTCGGTGAGCGAGCAGGTGCCTTCGGAAGCATTGCCAGCTGCAGTCGCGCTTAACGGCATTAGCTACAATATCGCACGGAGCATCGGCCCCGCAATCGGCGGCATAGTCGTTGCGAGCGTCGGCGTAGTGGCTGCGTTCGTGCTTAACGCGCTGTGCTATTTACCGCTGATAGTTGCGTTGTTTCTGTGGAAGCGCATCACTGAACCGTCGCGTCTTCCACCTGAAAAACTCAACCGCGCAATCGTTTCCGGGGTGCGCTACATCATCAACTCGCCATCAATTAAGATTGTGCTGACCCGCTCAATAGTCACTGGTATGATTGGCGGCGCGATCCTTGCCTTGATGCCACTAGTCACCCGCGATCTGCTGCACGGAGGAGCAGAAACGTACGGTATGATGGCCAGCGCCTTTGGCCTCGGCGCGGTGATTGGCGCGCTAAACATCACCGAGGTCCGCAAGCGAATGAGCGGCGAGGCAGCGATCCGTGCCTGCGCTGTATCGATGGGCGGCGCGCTTGTCGCAGTGGCCCTTAGCCACGAGCCGGTTCTCACGGCCATCGCGTTGGTCTTGTCGGGCGCCGTGTGGATGCTGACCTGGGTGCTGTTTAATATTGCTGTGCAGCTGTCGGCGCCACGCTGGGTGGCTGGACGATCGCTTGCGGCCTATCAGGCGGCTAGTTCCGGCGGGATTGCCGTCGGTAGCTGGGCTTGGGGCCATGTGACAGATGCCGCTGGGGTCGACGTTGCGCTCTTGGTATCGGCAGGCTTGCTGCTTGCCTCCCCTCTCCTCGGGCTTTGGCTGCCCATGCCGCGCATCAGCGCGCGGGGAGAAGAGCCTGAGATGCTCGAAGATCCAAAGGTTCGGCTGGCACTGACTGCACGCAGCGGACCGCTTGTGGTGGAGGTTGAATATCGCGTGGCGCAGGAGAATGCGCGTCCCTTCCATAATGCGATGCAGGAGGTCCAACGATTTCGACAGCGCAACGGAGCTTATGGCTGGTCCATTGCCCGCGACATTGCGGATCCCGAACTGTGGACAGAGCGCTATCACTGCCCGACATGGCTCGATTATTTACGCCAGCGCAACCGTGCGACCCAGTCTGAGCGCGCACTGGACCGGAAGGCCGCCGCTTTCCATATGGGTCCCGATCCCGTGCGTGTCAGACGTACGCTGGAGCGCCCTTTCGGGTCGGTGCGCTGGAAGGACGAATCCCCGGGCCGAGCAGCGAACGAGGTCTTGCCCACCGATTGCGAGGAAGGTGACACGAAGCAGCAGCCGTCAAGAAAGGAGCCAAAACGTCTCTGAGGGCAATGTAGTTTGCGCATGCATTCGCGGCGCCCCGGCCAGCACATGAAGCTCAAACCAGCGCTTGATGTTCGCCAGAACCGACAGGATCTTTCGCAGGAACTAAGGCGGGATGGGGTTAAGTTGAATCGATTTGGGATTCCCAAATCAGCGTGTTTCTGGTTCACCACCATGCTGGCTGGATTGGAGGCCAGCATGGATGGGCAAGCCTTATTCGCTGGATCTCCGTAAGCGTGTCGCGTCCGCGATCGAAGGCGGGATGTCGCGCAATCGGGCCGCCAAGCAGTTTGGGTGGCGATCAGTACTGCCATCGGCTGGATGCAGCGGGTCAAGGAGGCCGGCATCGTTGAGCCCGGTCAGATGGGCGGTCACAAGCTGAAGGCGGTTTCGGGAGACCACGCAGTCTAGCTGTCGCAGCGGATCAGGGGATGCGATTTCACCATACGAAGTCTCGCTGCCGGTTACGGCCTGAAGGTCGACTAACACTCGGTGTGGGACTTCGTGCAAGCCGAGAAGCTCAGCTTCAAAAAAAGCGCGCCGACTGGCGAACGCGATCGTCCCGAGGTATCTCGCCGGCCCAGTGAGCAAAGTATCAAGGTCGCGTCGAAGCCGAGCGGTTGGTCTTCATCGACGAGAGTGTGCTGCAGACAGCGGAAGGAGTTCAACATGAACTAAGACCGATGGTGAAGCTGCGGGAAAGATGGGGGCGGGCCCCGGAGATCAGCTTTCAGGGGCGGGTCTCAAACCAATCCGAACTGCTGCGGTAAAGAGCTGTGTGGTGAGCGTCGGATCAGAAGTTCGAAATATACCGAGCAGGTGAGTGTCCGAAAGACGAACGAAAGTGCCCCCCCGAAAACGCGTCGTTATGAATTCAAGTGTCGTCAAAACCAGGACCGTCTCGTCATCCTGGGACAAGTCCGGCAGATGCCTGAGGACTGGGCGGGCGGCGACCGGCGTAGAGGGGGTGAGTCGGACACAGGCTTTCGCGTGGAACTGCAGGAACCAGGCTCTTGATGCCAAGAGAGAAGCGCAAGCGGTGCCAGCCGCGAGGCGAGAGTACCGATGCAAGAGACTGGGGCGGACCGATCCGTAGGAGCGTTGAGGGCCCTGTAATGGGGACGGAGCAAAGGGATCGGGTAGTCGTACTCTTGGACCAACTGGAAACAGGATGACTTCGAACAGTGCGATAAACAAGCCGTTCTCGATTGAGAAGCGGCGAGTGTACGAAGCGTACAAGGCGGTCAAATCCAATCGCGGAGCGGCTGGAGTGGACGGACAGACCTTCGAGATGTTCGAGAAAGACCTTGCAGGGAATCTCTACAAGATCTGGAATCGGATGTCGTCGGGGGCGTACTTTCCACCTCCGGTGCTCGCCGTCTCCATTCCAAAGAAGACGGGCGGCGAAAGGACTTTAGGTGTGCCCACTATCAGCGATCGGATCGCGCAGATGGTGGTCAAACAGATGATTGAGCCGGAACTGGAATCCATTTTCCTGCCGGACTCTTACGATTACAGGCCAGGAAAATCGGCTCTGGACGCCGTGGGCGTCACGCGTCAGCGGTGCTGGAAATATGATTGGGTCCTGGAGTTCGACATCAAAGGACTGTTGGATGTTGCGTCATACTACACCTTCAGTTTTTTTGAGAGAGTCGAAGAGGTCCGGAGCAACTGCAGGTACTTGAATTCGTATGCCTTTTGCCCGTCCGCGATAGACGTGAACGGCCTTAAGCTCGCCGCGCTTTACACGTTGCAAGATGGTTTGCCGCGAGACGCCGAGTAGATTCATGGCCCTGAACATCTTCACGTAACCTTCGGGCGCGCTCTCCACAAAGCGCGACCGCAACTTGTCATTGATACGGATGCGCCACGGCGCGCCAGGTGTGATCTGCTCTCCGGCAATGAAGCCATCGTTGAGGCAGCGATGCAAAGTAGAGGGTGCGATCCCAAGAGCGCGGGCTGCTTTCTCGATCGTCATGCACTCGCCGTCCTGCACTTGCTGTTTCGGCTCGAAGCACGGGATGTCCCAGTGCGTCCGCAGGCTCGACACACGATTTGCCGTAAACGACAGTCCTGTGGCCGTTGTACGGCCTTGGCGATTGAGGATGCCGGCGATCTTGGTGTCGGGATAATGTGCAGCCAGTCGCCGCAGCAGATCGATCGTATCGTCGGCGGTGCGGATCGGCGATGGATGCGAGTGCGGCAATGGGACATTAACTTCACTGAAGAGACCGCCGCGCCAACGCAGCGTCAGGTGAGCGTTGTATTTATCGCGCTCGACTCTCAAGGTGACATCGTCGAGCAGCGTGCGGAGCAACTCCTTGCGATCCCGATCGCTCGTCGTGGGAGCGAACCAGATACGCTTGAGGTCTTTACCGAGTGCAAGGATCGCGTCGCGTTCTTCGTGCGTAAGCGAGCGCGGTCGGGCATGTTCGCGGTCCGAGAGTTCGGATTCGGCAGTCTTCAGTTCCAGCAGAGCGCTTTCCCATTCTGCTTCGAGTCCACGCGCGACGAGTCTATTCTCCGGGTCCACGGCGCGATAGCGTCGCTCGGCGCGCTGCGCGTTGTAGCGCGCACGCTCGACGTCGCGACGGAACTGCGCGAGAGTCGTCTCGTGATCGGCGTCGAATTGCTCGATCGCCTGGAGCGAGGCTTCCAGGCCTGCGGGCGCGAGAGCCGCAAGGAACGCTTCGGCGACAGCCGCATCAATCTGCACACCGCCGATGTTGAGGCAGTACTCGCCCCGGCCGTTGACGATGTTCTTGCCGGCGCAGTGATATCCGGGCGCCGAGAACCGGCCGCTGTAGTGTACGGCCAGGCGCCGACCGCAGTGTCCGCATACGGCGAGGCCTTGCAGGAGTGCTGCGCCTTCTCTCACGGCACCCCCGCTCTGGTGCGGTCGAGGACGGATGTTCTGCGCCAGGCGCTTCTGGTTCGCCTCGAAGGTATTCCAATCGACGTATCCGGCATGATGGTCACGAATGAACACCGGCCACTGCTCGCGGTCGCGTTGTCTGATGCGCTTTCGGATTCGACCGCCCGCATCGAGATAGCATGTCTGCTGGGTGCGGCCATACACATAAACGCCGGCATAGAACGGGTTGGTGAGGACCTGGTGGATCTTTGTGTAAGTGGGGGCGACCCAGCGGAGATCGACAAGGCTGTTGGAGTGCAGCGGAAAGCGCAGGCCTTGCGAGCGGAACCACAACCACACGCGTCGTGCCGAGCCGAATTCGGCAAAGCGGTCGAAGACAGCATGGATCGCGGCTTGCACCGACTCGTCAGGATGCAACAGCACCTCCCCGTCGGCGTCGCCCCGTACCAGACCCACCGGCAGCCCGCGGTGCAGTTCTCCGCGTGCGGCCTTGTTGCGGATGCCACCGAGCAGCCGCGCACGCAGCACATGCAGCTCTGCCTCTGACATCGTACCTTTGAGCCCGAGCACCAGGCGGTCATTGAACAAGCCCGGATGATAAATCCCATCTCCATCACCGATGAGCGTGTGGGTCAGGCCACATAGATCGAGCAGACGGTACCAATCAGCATTATTGCGCGCTAGTCGCGAGACTTCCAAGCCGAGCACGATGCCCACCTGGCCGAGGCCGACCTCCGCGGTCATACGCGCGAAGCCGGTGCGCTCGGAAAGGCCGGAACCGGAAATACCGAGGTCCTCATCGATGACCGTCACCTGATCGCGTCGCCAACCAAGCCGCGCGGCGCGTTCGGCTAACTCGTACTGACGGGCAGTGGACTCGCGATTATGCTCGACCTGCGTCGTACTGGACTGACGCACGTAGACGATTGCGCATCGGCGTAGGTGCTCAGCGGTGATCTTGCTCAGTTCGTTCATCGTTGTGATCTCCGGCAGTGGCGATTGCTCGGGCGATTAGTCGGGCGAGTCGCAGCACGAGATGTGCGCGCTGCTCTTTATCGAGGGCCTCCCATACGGGTACGGTCCCGCGCTGAGGTGGTGGGTCGAGAAAGCTTAGCTGCTGCATGGCTGTCCTCCGATTCCGGTGGCAGGACAGTATGCGCGGCATCCAATTGCCGCAGCAAAGCGTCGACGATCGTCCGGGCGTGCAGCAGCTCGGTGTGGGAAGCCAGGAATGCCGCTCGAGCGCATTGCGGGCTTGCACGCGGTAAATGTTGTGCGATAGGCAGATCTGTCCACGCGGCCGGTACAAGGGCACGGGTACCATCGGGCAGTACAAGCGTCAGATGAAGTTCGCCGCGTCGATGACACCAGCCAAGCACATTAAGCGCAGATCCCTCAAAGGGATGGCGCGACCGAACGATGGTTACCTGATCGGGATAGTCGTCGAGATGATGAGCACGGTGGTGGGTAGTCTGTCGAGTAGTCTTTTGACAATCTCCCGCATGATCTCCTGCCGAAGGCGGTCCGGAGACACGTGAAATGCAAATGGGCGCTGCCCTACATCGAAAGATGGCTGACGGCATCAATGGAAAAGGACGGGAAGCTCGGTGAGCGGATCCGCGGAACCCCGCAAGTCAGTCCAATACTGGCCAATCTGTTCCTGCATTATACGTTTGATCTCTGGATGGCGCGGACACATCCCGACCTTCCTTGGTGTCGGTATGCCGACGACGGACTGGTGCACTGCCGGACCGAGCAAGAAGCAGAAGCCATCAAGGCGGAGCTTCAAGCGAGGCTGGAAGTGTGCGGACTTCAGATGCATCCGACGAAGACGCAGATCGTTTACTGCAAGGACAACAGGCGTCGGCGAAGGTATCCGAGGATCAAGTTTGACTTCCTCGGATATCAGCTCGGGCCGCGACAGGTGGCAACGTCACAGCGGAAGGAGTTCTTCTGTGGGTACACCCCGGCGGTCAGTCCGACAGCTTTGAAGGCCATGCGAGCGACGATCCGAAGCTTGCACATTCCTCGGCAAACGTCGGGGACGCTAGCTGAGGTCGCCCAACAGATCAATCCGCTCCTCCGGAGGTGGATAGGTTATTACGGCCGGTTCAGTCGTTCGGCGCTGTTCTCTCTGGTCGACTACGTCAATCAGAAGCTGAGGGCGTGGATCATGCGAAAGTACAAGCGCTTCCGGCTCCACAAAACCGGTGCTTCGCTGTTCTTGCAAAGCTGGCTCGGAATAATGCGGAGCTGTTCGTACACTGGCAGTTGTTCGGAACGACCACGTTCACCTGATGGGAGCGGTGTGAACCGAGAGGCTCACGCACCGTTCTGCGAGAGGCCGGGGGTGAAAATCCCCCGGCCTACTCACCCCTGGACCAGGACCGATATGGCTCCTTTGGCGCGGACACAGACTTCCTGCCAAGGTTCCCCACGGCCGCTGGAAGACCATGACCTTCCTGGCAGCCCTACGCCATGACCGGATCGATGCGCCATGGTTTATCGAGGGGCCAACCGATGGTGTGAGCTTCCGCACCTATATCGAGGAGGTTCTTCTGCCCGTCCTTCGACCCGGCGATGTCGCCTCCACTTACCGAGCAAATAATCCGGGCTTCCAGCAATCAACCTGTCTTGATGGGATCTTCGGCTCCCAAAGGGTGGGCCACTCCAGAAGGAGTGGCCCGCCAAGTCAGGGAGGAAACGTCCCACGCGGGACCTCGGTGATCAGGCCGCGGCCTGCTCGATCGGTGAGAATGGCAGGCCGAGACTGTCGGCCACCGCCTTATAAGTGAGCCGGCCTCGGTAGACATTCAAGCCTGCGCGCAGATGTGGATTTTCGAGCACCGCCGCAAATCCCTTATTGGCGAGAGCCAAGCCAAACGGCAGTGTCGCGTTGTTCAACGCTTGGCTTGACGTCAGCGGAACAGCTCCCGGCATATTGGCCACACAGTAATGAATGACGCCGTCAACCTCATAGGTTGGATCAGCGTGCGTGGTTGCACGCGATGTTTCGAAGCATCCACCCTGATCGATAGCGACGTCGACGATCACCGTGCCCTTGCGCATCGAGCTCAACATGTCACGGCTGACGAGTTTCGGCGCGCTCGCGCCGGGCACAAGCACAGCGCCAATGACAACGTCGCTCGCAAAGACCTCCTCCTCGACGGAGTCGATCGTCGAAAACCTAGTTCGGACGCGCCCCTCGAATAGCTCATCCAGTTCGCGTAGCCGGGGAATCGAGCGGTCGAGGATTGTGACCTCGGCACCCAGGCCTACCGCCATCCGGGCCGCGTGCGTACCAACAACGCCGCCTCCGATCACCACAATCCGGGCCGGCTGGACACCAGGCACTCCACCGATCAGGAGGCCTCGCCCGCCTGCATAACGCTTCAAGGCCGCGCCTGCTGCCTCGATCGCAAGCCTTCCGGCGACCTCGCTCATCGGGGCAAGCAGCGGAAGCCCGCCATGCGCATCAGTTACGGTTTCGTAGGCGATGGCCGCGCAACCCGAACTTATGAGGCCTATAGCCTGCTCCGGGTCAGGAGCAAGATGGAGGTAGGTGAAAAGTATCTGGTTGTCTCGCAGCTGAACCCACTCGGAAGGCTGGGGTTCCTTGACCTTTACGATCATCTCGCTTGAGGCATATACTTCGCGCCCCGAGCCAACAATGGTTGCGCCAGCGTTGTGGTAAACGCCATCTGTCGCGCCGATGCCAGCGCCGGCGTTGGTTTCAACCAATACGCTGTGGCCGGACGCGACATATTCCCGGACGGCACCAGGGGTTAGGCCCACGCGATATTCGTGCGCCTTGATTTCCTTGGGAACACCCACTTTCATTGCAGTCTCCTAGCTGGCGGATCCTCTTAGTGCGAAACGCGTTGCGAACGTACGCGCAAGCGCCAAAAGCGTGCACAAATCCAGCGATTTCAGTGGCATCAGCGCAGGATTCCGAATGGTTTCCCAGAGACGATCGATGCGATAAGTCTCGCCGAGCTCATGTCGTGGTCAGGCCGAACTCTGCTTCCTGCTTTCGCCGCATTCACCCGCAAAGTCTCGCAAGGTGTCCAACATACGGCGATTTGTTCACCGAACATGTATCGCGCCTTTAAACAGTTTGCAGATCGGCTAATCGAAAGCGCAGATCGAGACACTGCTCAGCAGAGCACCGCAGATATCGCCACCGCGCAGAATTTGTCTTGCTAAGCGTCTAGCTGCGCTCGAGCGCTCAATCATCAAGCACGCCCAGAACCTGCGACTAGTCGCAACGGTTTTCCATGCACACGCAACACGCTTTTGGACGTCCGACCGCCTTACGGCGGGGTGACATTGTCTCCTCGGAGCTCGAGTGTCTTGAACTGCCGGGGAGATCGGGATCATTCTTGGCATCTCCGAGTGAACGGTGGCTTTCACCCGGATAATGGCAGAGCGAAGCTCGGCGTTCGCTCGCTTTATCAAGCCGTCGTTCTGCTAGTTGGCTCAAAATCCCGGAAGATAAGCGACGGCTCTGCATGACCCCTGCGCGACTGAACAGGATGTGACTACCGTGATTTCTCTGCTTTATTGCCGAAACAAAGCAGGGAGGCAGGAATGATGCAGCTCATCACGCAGCGTACTACGGCGATCATTGATGATCTCGCCGAAACGCACCGACTGCGCTATCCCGTTTCAAACAGCGATTGAATTGGAACGTCCAGGTCAGTGGGGACATCGAGTCGCGTTCGGCTTCTATCCTCGGTCCAACCATGCTCAGTGACACCTTTCGGACAATTCTAAACGGAGATCCTCCGCCAAACAACGATCATATCTGGGAAAGTAGCCGATTTGCGCTGGACCTTCCTCCAGACACACCGAAAGCAAGCGCCGGACTTGCTAGCGCGACCTACGAGCTCTTTGCAGCGATGATAGAGTTCGGTCTCTCGCTTCAACTGACTGAAATCATCACCGTCACAGATGCCCGTAGGGAGCTGATTTTTCGGCGTGCCGGATGGCCGCTCCGCCCAATTTAAGAATCCCGACCGCTCGGAGATAGGATCGGTCTAGCCGGTTATCTGTGAAGCCCTAGAGCGCATCCGCAAGGCCTGGCAAGGACAATTCTGGAAGAGTTCGAGGCCCTCATAGCGTCCGCGATGACAGTTCGAAACCGTGAGGCCGGTCGACTATCTATCGGCTTCTGTACCTCACTGTCGATAGGCAAGCTCCAGGCTTCCTTTCTCGAGTTCAAGCAGCGATTGCCACACACTAAACTTGCAACAGCCGAACGATCGCGTACAGGTTGGCAACCGCACTTCGCAGCGGAGTGCTCGATGTCTTGATCGTGACGGGGAACCTGCCGTCACTGGATAAAAATACCATTAGCCAGTACATCCCGGAAAGGAGTTTGAAAATCTCTTGGTTTCCAAGCTCGTCTCGCCGCTGGATCGGGCCGCGATCGAACGCCACGGTGACGGCCGCGGGACTATCGAGTGCATTGGGATGGGAGCAGCCATCAGCCTGGTGCTGGAATCCGACATGGGGCACCCATCATGCGAGTCTTGTCTACCGGGAGCTGCGCGACGGCACAGGCCCAAGCCGGTTTGACTTTTCGGCGTACTGGCGACCGGAGAACGAAAACCCCGCCTTGTAGCCGCTCCAACGTTTTCCTGAGATGTGCGGTGTTATGATTACGTTCAGCATGTTGCAGAGCGGGCTCTCGCGCGCCAGTGGGCTCCCGCTCGAACACGTCCAGCATCGCGCCGGCAATTGTGCCAATCTGTAGAGCCTTTATCAAATTCGGTTTTCACGACGATGTTGCCTTGGGCAATGTTCATCAAGAACGCGCCGGGCTACCTTCGGGCGATTTCGGCTGCCCCGATAAGACCAACAGTGTTCGGCGTCGCTGGCAAAGCCAAGACGACGAAATCACAAAGCGGCAACAGCTCGCATAGCGCATCGGCGGCAAAAAGCCGGTCGACACCTTCGATACGGACTGAAATGTCTCGCTTCGTGCCGATGACGGTCGTGTCTGCGGGCGCGCTTTTACTTGCCGAGTTCGGCCGTGAGCTCAGGAACCGCCTGGTAGAGGTCGGCGACCAGGCCGTAGTCGGCGACCTGGAAGATCGGCGCGTCCTCGTCCTTGTTGATCGCGACGATCACCTTGGAGTCCTTCATGCCGGCCAGATGCTGGATCGCGCCGGAGATGCCGACGGCGACATAGAGTTCGGGGGCCACGACCTTGCCGGTCTGGCCGACCTGCCAGTCGTTCGGCGCATAGCCGGCGTCGACCGCCGCGCGCGAGGCACCGACACCAGCACCGAG
>NZ_JBANBA010000064.1:0-53641 GCF_059803475.1 Bradyrhizobium sp. UFLA05-89
GGCCACGACCCCGCCCGCCAGCTCCGCCCCGGTTCAGGCCGCCGATCCCTTTGGCCAGGAGATGACGCTGGAGCCGAAGAAGGTCGTGATGGCCAAGGGAAGCGCCAACTGGGATTCCGCCTTCGACACGCTGATCGATTCGTTCAAGGCGCTGAACGCGCTTTTGGACAAGCAGGGCATCAAGCCCGCGGGCAATCCGATGATCGTCTACACCTCGACCGACGACACCGGCTTCACCTTCCTCGCGGAGATCCCGATCGACCAGGATCCCAAGAGCCTGGGCAAGGACATGAGCATCGGCAAGTCGCCGGAGGGCAAGGCGCTGAAGTTCGTCCATCGCGGCTCCTACGACAACATGGACAACACCTATGAGGCGATCACCAATCACCTCGACGACAAGAAGCTGGAAGCCAAGGACACTTTCATCGAGGAGTACCTCACCGATCCCCTGAAGACGGCGGAGGACAAGCTCGTGATCAACGTCTATGTGCCGCTGAAGTGAACGTGATGAAGAACAACGCGATCATGGCCGCTGTTTTCACCGCCGCGCTTGGCGCGACTCCTGCGCTTGCCGACGATTTTCCGTCGGCGGTCTCGGTGAGCGGCGAGGCGAGCGTGTCGGCGGCACCTGATCTCGCGCAGATCGATGCGGGTGTCGCCAACGACGCGAAGACCGCGAAGGAAGCCTCCGACGCCAACAACGCGGCGATGGGCAAGGTGCTGCTGGCCTTGAAGGGCGCGGGCATCGACGAGAAGGACTATCAGACCTCGCGGCTATCGCTGCAGCCGCAATATGCAACCTCGTCCAAGACCTCGGACCGCGCAACGAGCATCGTCAGCTTCCGCGCCAGCAACCGCGTCACGGTGAAGATTCGCGACGTGACCAAGGTGGCCAGCGTGATCGACACGCTGGTCGGCGCCGGCGCCAATGATGTCGGCAACATTTCCTTCGAGGTCACGCTGGCCTCGAAACTGCTCGACGGTGCCCGCGAGCAGGCGCTTGCCGATGCCCGCCGCAAGGCCGAGATCTACGCCAAGGCCGCCGGCGTGACGCTCGGCGCGCCCCTCAGCATCTCCGAAGGCGGCGGTCCGATGCCGCTGTTCAAGAGCCGCATAGCAGCCGCACCCATGGCCGCAGCCCCGGCGCAGGTCGCTCCCGGCGAGGAGACGCTGTCGGTGACGGTGAATGTGAGCTGGGCGATCAAGCCGGCACAACCGGCGCAGTAAGAGGCACACTGCCGCACCAACCTGGGTGTGCGCTCGCTACGCTCGCTTGTCCGTGACGACACCGGAGATAAACGGCGCAGTCATCAAATCTCCACCACCTGCCCCGGCTTCAGCGCCACGAACCGCTCGCGCGGGATGCTCGCTGCATCGAGCGCTTCGAGCAGCGCCTTTGCCGGCGCGTCGATGGCCTCATCGGTGAGCTGGAACGTGCCATGGTGATGCGCCAGCGCGGCCTGCGCGCCGCAGTCCGATAGCGCCTTCACCGCGTCTTCCGGATTCATGTGCTGCTCGCGCATGAACCAGCGCGGCTCGTAGGCACCGATCGGCAGGATCGCGAGACGCAAGGGACCGTGCGCTTCGCCGACGCGGCGGAAATGCGCGCCCTCGCCGTAGCCGGAATCGCAGACGACGTAGATCTTTCCCGCGGGCGTCTCCAGCACGAAGCTCGCCCACAGCGCCCTGTTGCGGTCGAACAGGCTGCGCGCCGACCAGTGGCGTGTCGGCACGAGATGCACGGCAATGTCGCCGCCGAGCTCGACGCGGTCGTGCCAGTCGAACGCCTCGGCGCGGATCGCGCCGTCGCGCTCACGCATGGTGAGATCGTTGCCGAGCGGCGTGATCACGCGCGGCGCAAAATTCTTGGCGAGCCGCGACAGCGTCGCGATGTCGAGGTGATCGTAGTGACCGTGCGAGACCAGCACGACGTCGATCTTCGGCAGCTTGTCGAAGGCGATGCCGGGGTCGTTGTGGCGCTTCGGCCCGGCCCAGCCCACCGGCGAGACCCGCATCGACCAGACAGGATCGACGAGGATATTGAGCCCGCCGGTCTGGATCAGCCAGCTCGCGTGCCCGACAAAGGACAGCCTGACCTTGCCGCCATTAACCTCCACCGGCGGATAATCGGCATAGGGGCTCGGAACCCAGGCCGGCCAGACCGACCGGTCGCGCTTGCCGCCGAACTGCCAGCGCAGGACCTCGCGCAGCGATTTTGGCGGAACTCCATCGGGGTCGAAGAACTTTTCGCCGTCGAAATGATCGGACGGCGGGCCGGAATAGGTCTTGATGCTGCGGCGGGTCATCTAACGGCCCGAATGGCCCCAAAATAAAGGTTCCGGGAAGGAATAAGCAGCCGAACCGCCCCCTTCAAGATGCCACATTCCGGCTTGTTTCCTTGACTTTTGCGGCTTGCGGGGGTTTAAGGCCGCACCACTTCTCGGAAAGGCTTTCTTTTCGACCCGCCGACTGGCCCTGGAGGCCAGAGGTCAACGCCCGACAGCGCGATGCGCCCTCGGGCGTAAAGGTGTTTGGAAGATCGTATTTGGCTTCGGGCCACGACCCGAGCAAGTGGTCATCCCCTGCGAAGGCGGGGGATCCAGTATTCCGAGACGGCTCGGCTTGAACCGAGAGGCCGCGGCGTACTGGATGCCCCGCCTTCGCGGGGCATGACAGCGGAGAGTAACGGAGCGCGCCCCCACGGGGGACAGCAACAGGACGACTTCATTGTTCGACAATCTGTCGGAAAGGCTTGGCGGCATCCTCGATCGTCTGACGGGGCGCGGTGCGCTGACCGAAAAGGACGTCGACGCCGCGATGCGCGAAGTGCGCCGCGCGCTGCTGGAGGCCGACGTCGCGCTCGAAGTGGTGCGCAGCTTCACCGAGCGCGTGCGCGAGCAGGCGATCGGCGCCACCGTCGTGAAGTCGGTCACCCCCGGCCAGATGGTCGTCAAGATCGTCCATGACGAGCTGATCAACACGCTCGGCGCCGAAGGCCAGACCATCGACGTGAATTCCGTGCCGCCGGTGCCGATCATGATGGTCGGCCTGCAAGGTTCCGGCAAGACGACGACCACCGCGAAGCTCGCCCGCCGCCTCGTCCAGCGCGACAAGCGCAAGGTGCTGATGGCTTCGCTCGACGTCTACCGTCCGGCGGCGATGGAGCAGCTCGCCGTGCTCGGCCGCGATCTCGACATTCCGACCCTGCCGATCGTCGCGGGCCAGCAGCCGCCGCAAATCGCGAAGCGCGCGCTGGAAGCCGGCAAGCTCGGCGGCTACGACATCGTGCTGCTCGACACCGCCGGCCGCACCACGCTCGACGAAGAGATGATGGCGGAGGCTGCCGCGATCAAAGCCGCAGCCAATCCGCATGAAGTGCTGCTGGTTGCGGATAGCCTCACCGGCCAGGACGCGGTGAACCTCGCGCGCTCGTTCGATCAGCGCGTCGGCCTCACGGGCATCGTGCTGACAAGGGTGGACGGCGACGGCCGCGGCGGCGCCGCGCTGTCGATGCGCGCAGTCACCGGCAAGCCGATCAAGCTGATCGGCACCGGCGAAAAGACCGATGCGCTGGAGGATTTCCATCCCGACCGTATCGCCGGCCGTATCCTCGGCATGGGCGACGTGGTGTCGCTGGTCGAACGGGCCGCCGCGAACATCGACGCCGAGAAGGCCGCGCGCACCGCCGAGCGGATGCGCAAGGGCCAGTTCGATCTCAACGACATGCGCGAGCAGCTGTCGCAGATGGCCAATATGGGCGGCATCAGCGGGCTGATGGGCATGATGCCCGGCATCTCCAAGATGAAGAACCAGATTGCCGCCGCAGGGATCGACGACAAGATCCTGAAGCGGCAGGTCGCGATCATCGATTCCATGACGCGCGAGGAGCGCCGGCACCCCGACCTGCTCAAGGCGAGTCGCAAGAAGCGGATCGCCGCCGGAAGCGGCCAGAGCGTCGAGCACGTCAACAAGCTGCTCAAGATGCACCGGAACATGGCCGACGTGATGAAGGCGATGGGCTCGGGCAAGCGCGGCCCGCTCGCCGGCATCGCGCAGGCCATGGGCTTTGGCGGCGGCATGAAGATGCCCTCGCCCGAAGAGATGAAGGCGCTGCAGGAGAAGATGCAGGGCGGTGGCGGCGGACAGGGCTTGCCCAACCTGCCGAAGGATTTGCCGCCTGGTCTTCGCACCGGCCTGCCGAACCTGCCTGGACTGACCGGGCTGAGCGGCAAGCCGACGCTGCCGGGCCTCGGCGGTTTTCCAGGCAAGAAGAAATGAGGAATTCGTCGCGGGGGATCGTCAGCATCCTGCGCAACGCGGAATACCAATCAACCGAACGAACTGTACTTTGAAGGAGAACTGAATGTCCGTCGTTATCCGCCTCGCGCGCGCAGGCACCAAGAAGCGCCCCGTCTATCACGTTGTCGTCGCCGACTCGCGCTTTCCGCGCGATGGCCGCTTCATCGAGCGCTTGGGCTATTTCAACCCGCTGCTGCCGAAGGACAACGAGACCCGTCTCAAGCTCGACATGGACAAGGTGAAGGCCTGGCTCGCCAAGGGCGCGCAGCCCTCGGACCGCGTGATGCGCTTCCTGGACGCAGCCGGCGTGAAGAAGCGCGAAGCGCGCAGCAACCCGCAGAAGGCCGTGCCGCGCAAGGAGCGCAAGGCGCAGGCCGAAGCCGCCGCGAAGGCTTAAGTCTCTTCGATGCCCAGGCCTTCATGCTTCGAGACGCACGGCTTTCGCCGTGCTCCTCAGCATGAGTGTCTATCTCCTCATCCTGAGGAGCACGCGCACCCGAGCAAGCCGAGCGAAAGCGAGGCCGTCGCGAACGGTGCAAACAAAGCGTGCGTCTCGAAGGGTGAGGCCACCTGATGTCTCAACTCATTTGCGTCGCGCGGATCGGCGCCGCGCATGGAGTGCGCGGCGCGGTCAAATTGTGGACCTTCACCGAAGATCCCTTTGCCGTGCGGCGCTATGGTCCGCTGTCGACCCTCGACGGCAAGCGCCAGTTCGAGCTCGCGCAGGCACGCGAGGCCAAGGATCATCTGGTCGCGACGTTCAAGGGCGTCACGACCCGCGATGAAGCCGAACGGCTCAACGGCATCGAGCTCTATGTCGCGCGCGAAAAGCTGCCTGCGACCGATGACGACGAATATTACCACGCCGATCTGATCGGGCTCGCCGCCGTCACCACGGCCGGCGACGCGCTCGGTCGTGTGTTCGCGATCCACAATTTCGGCGCCGGCGACATCATCGAGATTGCTCCGCCCAAGGGTACGACGATGCTGCTGCCGTTCTCCAACGCGGTGGTGCCGGAGGTCGATCTCGACGGCGGTCGCGTCGTGATCGCGCTGCCGCAGGAGATCGAAGGCGAGGACGAAGGCGACGCTCTCTCCACCAGTCCCCGCGAAAGCGGGGACCCATAACCACAGGCCGTGGTTTTTGGCTAAGCTGATTGCAATGACCAACTCCTCACCCTGGCGCGCGACGGTGCTGACGCTGTTTCCCGAGATGTTTCCGGGACCGCTCGGCGTGAGCCTGGCCGGCCGGGCGCTGGCCTCCGGGCTTTGGGAGCTCGAGGCGCGGGACATCCGGGCGTCCGCGACCGATCGTCACCGCAGCGTCGACGACACGCCGGCCGGTGGCGGGCCGGGCATGGTGCTGCGGGCGGATGTCCTGGCCGCGGCCATCGATGCCGCCGGGATCGGCGAGGTGCGGCCAAAGCTCCTCATGAGCCCCCGCGGTCGGCCATTGACCCAGGCCCGCGTCATCGAGCTGGCAAAGGGCCCCGGCCCCCTGATTGTCTGCGGCCGGTTCGAGGGGATCGACCAGCGGGTGATCGAGGCAAGGGGCCTGGAGGAGGTCTCGATCGGCGATTACGTGCTTTCCGGCGGCGAAATCGCAGCACTGGCGCTGATCGACGCGTGCGTGCGGCTCTTGCCGGGAGTGATGGGCAAGGAGGCCTCGGGAACCGAGGAAAGCTTCTCCGAAGGTCTCCTGGAATATCCCCAATACACCCGTCCGCAGCTGTTTGAAGGGGTTCCGATCCCGGAGATCCTTACCTCCGGCGACCATGCCAAGGTCGCGGCCTGGCGGCGGGCCGAATCCGAGGCCCTGACGGCTGCCCGGCGGCCGGATCTGTGGGAAAAAGCGACGAATCGAGCCTCCGGCCAAAAAACGCCAAAAAACAAGACAGACGGGTGACAAACGCTCCCGCTTGCCTTATAGGAGCGGCCAAATCCGCAATGGCTGGATAGACGAATTTCGCGCAGCCCCCTCTTTTTCGTGGCTGGGCGCGCCGATGGAGAATTACCCATGAACCTGATCAAGCAGCTCGAAAAAGAGCAATTCGACAAGCTCTCCGCCGGCAAGGAGATTCCGGAATTCGCCCCCGGCGACACCGTGATCGTCAACGTGAAGGTCGTCGAAGGCGACCGCACCCGCGTGCAGGCCTATGAAGGCGTCTGCATCGGCCGTTCCGGCGGTGGCCTCAACGAGAGCTTCACCGTGCGCAAGATCTCCTACGGCGAGGGCGTCGAGCGCGTGTTCCCGCTGCTCTCCCCGATGATCGACTCGATCAAGGTGGTGCGTCGCGGCAAGGTGCGTCGCGCCAAGCTCTATTACCTGCGCAATCTCCGCGGCAAGTCGGCTCGCATCGTCGAGAAGCAGGACCGCGCGACTGCAGTCAACGAGTAATCTTCGCAACAGGCGGATCGGCGAAGAAGCGCGGGGCTTGGCTCCGCGCTTTTTTGTTTGCGGTTCGTGCGGTGACGACGAGGTGTCGATCCTCATCCTGAGGAGCGCGGAACGCGCGTCTCGAAGGATGAAGGCCCGGTCCGTGGCCTCGCCCTTCGAGACGCGCGCCAAGGCGCGCTCCTCAGGGTGAGGGGCATGCCCTGTGCAAGTAGTGAAAGCTCTCGCGCTTCCAAATCGGCCTGCTATATATTCCTGGAATGTTTCCAGATCAGACCCGCAACGAGCCCATCAAGCGCATCGTCATCGACGATCGCTCGCGGCTGCCTGGCCGGTTCTTCGGACGCTTTGCGACCTCGGCAACGTCAGAGCTTAGACGCGCAGCTTAAACGCTGCGCCGACGATTTGTTTGCCCGCGCGCAAAGGCGCGCTTCACATCGCTACCAAACATTGCTGGAGCTCACGCTCATGTCCAAACCGACCACACTGTACGACAAGATCTGGAACGATCACCTGGTGCACGAAGCCGAGGACGGCACCTGCCTGCTCTATATCGACCGCCATCTGGTGCACGAAGTCACCTCGCCGCAGGCTTTCGAAGGCCTGCGTACCACGGGCCGCAAGGTGCACGCGCCCGAAAAGACGCTCGCCGTCGTCGACCACAACGTGCCGACCACCGATCGCACCAAGCCGAACCCCGACCCTGAAAGCATCGAGCAGATCAAGGCGCTCGCGGAGAATGCCAAGGAATTCGGCATCGAATATTACAACGAGTTCGACAAGCGCCAGGGCATCGTCCACGTCATCGGCCCCGAGCAGGGCTTTACGCTGCCCGGCACCACCATCGTCTGCGGTGACAGCCACACCTCGACGCATGGCGCGTTCGGCGCGCTCGCGCACGGCATCGGCACGAGCGAGGTCGAGCACGTGCTGGCGACGCAGACGCTGATCCAGAAGAAGGCCAAGAACATGCGCGTCACCGTCGACGGCAAATTGCCGGAGGGCGTGACGGGCAAGGACATCATCCTGGCCATCATCGGCGAGATCGGCACCGCCGGCGGCACCGGTTACGTGCTGGAATACGCTGGCGATGCGATCCGCGCGCTCAGCATGGAAGGCCGCATGACGGTCTGCAACATGTCGATCGAAGGTGGCGCCCGCGCCGGCCTCGTCGCGCCCGACCAGAAGGCCTTCGACTTCCTGCGCGGCCGTCCGAAGTCGCCGCAGGGCGCAGCCTGGGATGACGCGATGCGCTACTGGGAGAAGTTGCGCTCCGACGACGGCGCGCATTTCGACCACGAGCTTCGGCTGGATGCAGCCAAGCTGCCGCCGATCGTGACCTGGGGCACCTCGCCTGAAGACGTGATCTCGGTGACCGGCCTCGTGCCGGATCCGGACAAGATCGAGGATGAGGCCAAGCGCCTCTCCAAGCATCGCGCGCTGAAATATATGGGCCTGGCCGCGGGCACGAAGATCACCGACATCAAGCTCGATCGCGTCTTCATCGGCTCCTGCACCAACGGGCGCATCGAAGACCTGCGCGCCGCGGCGAAGATCGCCGAGGGCAAGACCGTCAGCGCCCATGTCAACGCCATGGTCGTGCCGGGCTCCGGCATCGTGAAGGAGCAGGCCGAAGCGGAGGGTCTGGACAAGATCTTCATCAAGGCCGGCTTCGAATGGCGTGAGCCGGGCTGCTCGATGTGCCTCGCCATGAACCCGGACAAGCTCAAGCCGGAAGAGCGCTGCGCCTCGACCTCGAACCGCAATTTCGAGGGCCGCCAGGGCTTCAAGGGCCGCACGCATCTGGTGTCGCCGGCGATGGCGGCCGCGGCTGCGATCGCGGGTCACTTCGTCGACGTCAGGGATTGGCGCTGAGCCACATCAGCGCAATTCTAACGATCCGGGCAAGCGTGCCTTAAGCGGCTTGCCCCAAGACTTCATCCTCGCGACGAGCTCGCGAGGATGAAGATGGCCAACAAGCCGGACTACATCGACCTCATCAGCGATGCGACGCGCCAGCATCGGCGCCGCGCTGCGCCGTCGCGCGTCGTCGCCAAGCCCGAGATCGAGGAGACCTCGCGCCTCAGCCGCTGGCCGCCGGCGATGTTCCGGCAATGGAAGCTCGACAATCTGATGCGCTGGAAGCCTGCATCCTGGAAGCTCGGGGATTGGCTCTAGCCACAAGCACTCCGCATCATGCCCGGGGCATCCACGACCTTTCTTTGCGAGGCCAAGAACGTGGATGGCCGGGACGAAGCCCGGCCATGACGTGACGGATAGAGTTCGGCGGTTCTCACATCACCAATAGCGATGCCGCCAGCCCCAGTGGTGCCAGCGATGCCAATGGTGCCAGCGGCAGATGCGGCGCGGGCCCCAATGGGTCCAGATGACCCGGCAGCGGCGCGGATAGCTGTAATAGGGATAGTAGCCGCCGTAATAGTAGCGCCGGTGGAAGTGGCGATAGCCGTAGTAGGGACGATAACCCCAGTGACGGTGATATCCGCCGTAACGGAAGCCGCCATAGCGATAGCCGCCGCCATGAAAGGCCGGCGCGGCACGGAAGCCACCACCGTGGAAGCCGCCGCCACGGACGCCGCCGAAATGCGCTCCGCCACCGCCGTGAAACCCTCCGCCGCCGTGAAAACCTCCACCACCACGGAAGCCGCCCCCATGGCCGCCACCGCCGCCACCACCGTGGCGGACCTGCGTGACCATGTCATCGGTCGCGGCTTTCGCTGCCGGTAAGGCGACCGGATTGATTGGGGTCAGCGCCTCGGCGCGCTGCGCAGTCCCTGCCGACAGCACCAGCGCTGCCACGGCCGCAAGTCCGAACAAGCGGACCACGCTCGCCGGGGGATCAAAACTCCTCAGCATCAAACCCTCCCTGGATCTGGACAGCGCGGCGTGAGCCCACCTCGAAGTGCGAGGCGGACGTGGCGGGCGCTGTTCATTTGCGGTCGCTCCCCAAGATTAAATTAGGGACAGTGACGTGAACGCCTCATGAATGAATGAGAGCGAGAGGATCGGCTGCGATGGAGAGTCGCTAGAGAGCGTGCAGTTGCGCCAACAAAAGAGCGCGGAAGTCTCACCACCACGGCCCGAAGCCGAGCACGAAGGGAGCGGGCACGCTGTAGGGATAGGGCCGATAATAGACGGGCCGCGCGTAGTAGTGCGGCTGATAGGGCGCGTGCCGAACGCTACGCACGTATCGGTCGTGACGTCGCATGCCGAAATCAACCGTTCGCGCCGACGACTGCTGCGTGGCGATTGACGTCGCCGCAACCGATGCATCAGGCAGGGCCATTGCCAGTCCCAATGCGCCGACGATGACGATCGCTGTCTTCATGACCATCTCCATGCCGCCAGCATGAAGCCTTCGTGACGTCATCTGCAAGCGAAAACAGGCCCGGTTATCCGGGCCTGTTTTGCCGCCGATCGACGCGTCACCACCAGCGCCGGTGATGCCAATGGTGCCAGCGCCAGTGATGATGGTGCCAGCCACGCCAATGCACTTCCGTCGTGGTGGCAGCGACATCCTGCACCGCTGGTGCGGCGCCGGGATTGATGAGGGATACGGCATGCGCGCGCTGGATGGGCGCAGCGGACATCAGCACGGCTGCGACGGCAGCGAGACCGAACACCCTAGCCTTCGTGAATTGCATGTCGTCCTCCTCCTATCTCCAAGTGTGACGCAATATGTGTGACGAAAATCCAGCATGGCGTCACGGAGGAGAACGCTAGAGGCGGCAGCCTGAATCGTGTATGAATGAACGCGCCGCAAAGATGAATGCAAAGAGCTGCTCGCGAAAGACCTGCGGCCAGATGCTTTCGAGACCCGCGCAACGCATTTCGTTTGCGCCAATAAAACCAACCGTCAATGATCAGCGTATCTTCTGGACGACCAGATGCAGGAGATGGTCATGGCACTGTCACGTGGTGGGCTGCCGGTTTCGCGCTTTGCTGTTTCAACGGTTACCCTGTTCGGCTCGGAGGTCGCGCTCGCCGCACAAGGACCGGGCGTTGAAGTGGGCGCGGCGAGCCCGTTCGTGCAAGCGGTGATGGCGATCCTGGTCTACGGCGCGTCCGCGCTCGTCGTCGGCGTTGGCCTGATCGGGGCGTTGCGAGGTCGTTGATCTAGCCCCGTCGCCAGTAGCAGCTCATGCGCGGCACGATCACGGTGCCGCTCGGCCGATATTCCTGCACATAGGTGGCGTTGCATTCCCGTACCGCGTCCGGGCCGGGATTGTAGCGCGGATAGACCCCGTCCGGCGTCTCGTACGGCACCACGCGCAACCGCGGCCGGCGGCGCGGCGGCGGCGCATCCGGGGGCAAGGCATCTGGCGAAAAGACCTGGGCCAGCCGGACTGCGGCGCCAGTCGCCTGGGCTTTCGCGCCGGAATCAAAAAACAGCGAAAACAACCCCATGCAAAGTAAGACCTGGCAAAGTAAGATCAGTGCCGCTGTTCCCGCCCGCATCGTGCCACCCACCTGAATCGACCCCATCAAGGCGCCGTACGCTCCCCGTTTTGGTGCCGCGCGTCAACCTTGCCGCGATCATAAAGCCGGATGCATCGCCGGGGAACCCGCGCTAAGAGAGGGCATGTGGACGGAATTGAAAGCGCCTTCGCTCGCCGAAATGGAGGCGGTGGCGCACGACATCTTCGAGCGCCTGCCGAAACACTTTCGCGATCTCTGCGAGGGCGTGATCCTCCGCGTCGACGACTTCCCGACTGACGAGGTCCTCGACGAGATGGACTGCGAGAGCGAGTTCGACCTGCTCGGCCTGTTCCAGGGGGTCGGCCTGCCGCGGCAAAGCTTCGCCGACGTGGCGCGGCTGCCGAACATGGTTTGGCTCTACCGCCGGCCGATCCTGGATTATTGGGCCGAGCACGAGGAGAGCCTCGGCCATATCGTCCGCCACGTGCTGATCCATGAGATCGGGCACCATTTCGGCCTCTCCGACGACGATATGGCCGCGATTGAGGCCTCCGTAGACTAGATCTCATCGAGCCACGGGCTCGGTCAACCTCCCCCGCAAGCGGGAGAGGGAGCCGACCTACTTCGTGGCGAGCAGATGAGATCTGCCGAATTTGGCCTAGGATTCGGGCCCTAATCGCGATAAACAGCCGTTCCCCTGACCTACCCGGGAAGCGCAACCATGGACAAGTTCACCACGCTGGAAGGCGTCGCGGCGCCGCTGAAGATCATCAATGTCGACACCGACATGATCATTCCGAAGCAGTACCTGAAGACCATCAAGCGTACCGGCCTTGGCAAGGGGCTGTTCTCCGAGCAGCGCTACAACGACGACGGCAGCGAGAATCCGGACTTCGTGCTCAACCAGCCGGCCTATCGCAATTCGAAGGTGCTGGTCGCCGGCGACAATTTCGGCTGCGGCTCGAGCCGCGAGCACGCGCCCTGGGCGCTGCTCGACTTCGGCATCCGCTGCGTGATCTCGACCTCGTTCGGCGACATCTTCTACAACAACTGCTTCAAGAACGGCATTCTGCCGATCCGCGTTGCCCAAGAAGACCTCGACAAGCTGTTCGACGATGCGGAGCGCGGCGCCAATGCGACGCTCACCATCGACCTGCCCAACCAGGAGATCCGCGGCCCCGACGGCGGCAAGGTCAAGTTCGAGATCGACCCGTTCCGCAAGCACTGCCTGATCAACGGCCTCGACGACATCGGCCTCACGATGGAGAAGAAGGCCTCGATCGACACCTACGAGGAGAAGCTCAAGCGCGAACGCGCCTGGGCCTGAGATCGGCTTTTATTTCGAGCCCCGGTGCGATGCGCGCCGGGGCTTTTTCTTTGCCCGCTGTTCTTTGCCCTCTCGCGTTTGTCATTTATAGCTTGCCCGCATGTTGCCCGACATCGTCACCTTCTGGCATGGCCCGATGGACGCGCTGCGCCAGACCTGTCTGCGCTCGCAGCTCGCGGCCGGGCACAGGGTCACTGTCTACAGCTTCGATACGATTCCGGGCCTGCCTTCCGGCGTCGACAATGCCGAGGCCGAAGCAATCCTGCCGCATGTGTTCTCGGAAAAGCTGCGGCCACCGCAGCCGGACGGAAGCTGGCGCGACTGGACCACGCTTCAGTTCAGCGACTTCTTCCGCATGAAGCTGATGGCTCAAGACGCAGGCCTGTGGCTCGACGCCGATGTGCTGCTCTTGAAACCCGTCGAGATCGATCCGGCAAAACCCTATTTTGCCTGGGAGCGGCCGCGCCAGCTCGGCAACTCCGTGCTCTATTTGCCGCCCGAGCACGGCATCGTTCGCGCCTTCGAGGCGCTGATGGAGCAGGAGGAGCTGACGCCGGACTGGCTGTCGCTGCGCCACCGCCTGACGTTTGCATTGCGCCGCCTGCGCGGCGGCTCGAACCGGCTCTCGGATATTCGCGTCGCGATCTATGGTCCGGCCGCGTTGACCGCACTCGCGCATCGCTTCGGCGAACTTGATAACGCGTTGCCCAAGCAGTCGTTCTATGCGGTGCATGCCGAACCAAAACTGTTCTTCGAACCGTCCAACTATCTCGGCCTCGTCGCCAACCCCGAAATCATCGGCCTGCACATCTCGCCCAAGGGACGCGGCGGCCAGAAGCCGATTCCGGGAAGCCTGTATGCCTGGGCCGCGGAGCGGTTTAGCTAGCTTCCCTTCGTCGCGAACTCTCGTACCCCGGATGCAGCGCAGCGCTTCTTCAGCGGTGCGCTGCTGAGCCGGGGCCCAGCAATGCTGGCACGATGGGTCCCGGCTCTGCGGAGCGGCACCATAGCGCGTCGAAGACGCGCGTGAACGCGCTTACGGCGCCGCACCGCGTCCGGGACACGAGAATCGTAGGTGCGGGCTCGTTCCCTTCATCATTCCTGTTTGATCCAGCGCAACGCAATTTCCTGCAGGTTTGCTCTATTCCTCCAATACCGCCGAATGGAGCTTCGAGATGAGCACCCAGAGCAGACCCTATCCCGTGGTTCAGGATCTCATCGATTCCTTTGCCGGCTGGCTGAAGCATCGCCGCGAGCTGAACGAGATGCGGCAGCTCGATCGCTCCGATTTCAACCGGATCGCGAGCGATCTGCGCGTTTCGCCGGATGATCTCGAAGAGCTGGTCCGTCACGGCCGTCATGCCGCTGACGAGCTGCCGAAGATGCTGGCGCAGCTCGGCATCAGCGAAGAGCAGCTCGGCCGCGCTCAGCCGCTTCTGCTGCGCGACATGGAGCGCGTTTGCGCGCTATGCAACGAAAAGGCGCATTGCCACCGCGATCTCGCCGACGGCACCGCAGCCGAGAACTACGGGGGTTATTGCCCGAACGCCTCCACGCTGGAGACGCTCGATCGCACGGGCCACATACCGCACTGACGAGCGGCGGGAGCATTCGCCAGGGCGTGATCCTGGACCCGAAGGGCCACGTTAGCGCAAAGTGCGGAGCGATTTTCCCTCGCGACAAAGGCGGAACGTGTTTGCGCTGAGATCATGCACAAACAACAAACCTAGAGCGCGATTTGTCCCAGGCAGCTATGGGCAGGGATGGACCTGTCCGTCATAGCCCCTGTAATTTCCAGAGGAGGCATTATAGGTTCGATACTGCTGGCAGTTGGCGCCAGTGCTCTGGCTCACAGCCCGGCGCCGTCGGCCTGTTTCGGTAGCTCTGTTCTCTTGTTGACCTTGCTCTAGTGCAACGCCAGCAGACTGCTTGGTAGCCGGCGTATCGGCAATCGTTTTCTGCTCTTCCATGGCTTGGCGCACTTGTGCCAATTCAGCTGCCAGCGCCTCGGCCCGATCGTGCTCCTGCTGCAGAGACTGCCGCAACCCCGCTGTCACGCTCTCGATTGACTGCTTGGGCTGTTGCGCCATCTCGCTCGCCCCGCTGCGTGAACGTGCTAACCCGGTCGTCTCGGTTTTGCTTCGAGCCTTCGCGACGTCGCCATCAGGCGCAGTGGAGGCGGAGAGCTCCGTGGGATTCAGTATTGTCCGCTGCAAATAGACGCCACCAATGACCCCTGCGATGACCATTGCGGCAATCCACCAACGTGCAGATCCACGTCGCTCGTGCAGTGGCACAATCTGAACAGTCTCTGCAAGTGCAGAGACTGTCGCGGTGGCGGGTCGCTCGGGAGGCATATCCGACGGCTGAGACTTAAAAAAACTGTAACATGGGTACCAATGCGATGGCCTCATCTGGCTCACTTCGCCGTACTCGCCGATCCATCCATTGGTCTCAGTAGACCACCGAGCAACCTCAAAGCTTTCGCGCGCTTCATCCTCGAGCACGATTGTGTGCCCATTCTTCGGTGCGATCTCTATCGGATAGCGCATGCGAAGGACGCCTCTTCAACTTGACGCGTTGGTCAATGATGACCTGCGCTGGCCGGAAATTCAAGAAAGTCGCATCGCTTTCATTTTTTAAAGCACCCCACTCGCGACTGTGACTCTCACCCCGCTTACAATGTACGGTGAGGCGACCATAATTGTGGCTGGAGCCATGCAGCAGACACTTGCTCGATGGTATTCCCGGGCGGTTCCCGCAGCCGCGTCGGCATCAGCGAAGAGCGGTTTGGCCGCACCGCAGTTGCCGCGTGACCTCGACCGTGTCTGACCGCAATGGGACGGACCTCGTCAGCGGCGTCGCCGCCGAGAACTACAGGCGCTGCCGCCCGAACGCCGCAACGCTGAAGACACTCGATCGCACCACGGGCGGCGTGCCGCTCTGACGAGCAGTCTAGTGGGTCAATTTATAGCAATGTCCACCGCCCCTGTGCTTTACACGCTCGCGACACGTATCCAGCGTCGAAAACGAGCAGTCAGGTTGTCCGGCAGCCTTCGCCCCTCTCAACTGCGCACAGAATGTGGCAGCATTGGCAGGGTCCTGAGGACTGAGAACGAAGCTCATCGAGAGAAGCATCATCGCGGAGATAAGCGCCAGCTTTGAACGCGACATACCAATTCCTATGAGGTTTGCCCCATTCTTCTCCCTTGAAACTGCCAAAACGTGCTGCTCGTTCAGTGGTTGCTAGGCGCGCGAGCAAGTTTCAAAAATCGCCATCCGGCAAGCGGTTCATAGCGGCGGAACGTCCGCCCGCCGCCGGGGTTCCGTCGGTGTGAATTTACATGCGCCGCATCCGCATTTGACGAGACAATCCCGCTTACTCAAGTTGCATCGGGCCGCTTAAACCATCTCCGACTTGTGAACACCTGGAACCGATTAGCTGGCAGGAGACTTTTCGGTCTGTGTTAAACGTTGGCCGCGCGTATCAAGCGGATCAGGGGCAGCACTCAAGTCAGTACGGGAGTGTTCAATGTCAGACCTTGTTGCGATCGTGTACCCATCCGAAGCCAAAGCAGAGGAAGTTCGGCAAAAAATACTCAAGCTCCAGAAGGAGTATCTGATCGCGATCAATGATGCCGTGATCGCCGTCAAAACAGGGGATTCCGTCAAACTCAATCAGCTTGTGAACACGACGATGACTGGCGCCGCAAGCGGCAGCTTCTGGGGACTGTTGTTTGGATTGGTGTTCTTGAATCCCCTCATCGGCGTGGCTCTCGGTGCCGGCGCAGGCGCATTGGGCGGCGCGCTGACCGATTTCGGGATTAGAGATCAGTTCATGAAGGATCTCACAGCGAAGGTGAAATCGGGAGATGCCGTTCTATTCCTGCTGATCCAGAGCATGACCTCGGACAAGGTTCTCAATGAGATCAAGGATGCGGGAGGGACGGTTCTCAAGACCTCGCTGGACGAAAAGAAGGAACAGCACCTGCGCGATACCCTCGCAGCCGCAGCTCAATCCAAGGCTGCCTAGCTGCGTGAGGCAAAGCCTGGGAGAGCGGGAATCGCCGAGGGCGGCGAGGAGCAAGTCATGCAAAAATTGACCCTATGGGTGCTTGCGATTGCGGTTGCTTCGGCAGCGGTCATGACGACTGGCGGTCGTTCGCAGGCGAGCCTTATCGCACCACTGGGGTCGCATGAGATCGCCGATCAGCTTCGTCTTGCGGAAACAGTCCAGTTCACCTGGAGAGGCCGCCGCTACTGTTGGTACAATGGCGGATGGCGCGGCGGCGGCTGGTACTGGTGTGGCTACAATTGGCGGCGTGGCATGGGCTGGGGTGGCCCGGCCGGCTGGCATGGGTGGCGGCGGCCACATCAGCGCCCGGTGGCACGCCCACCGACGGTTCGCCCCCCGGCAGCGCGCCCACCGAGGCCAAATCGACCAGGGCAAAATCGACCGGGGCCAAGTCGGCCGGGAACGCAGCGGCCGCAAACACTCCCCGAGCGCATTCAGAACAGGTGATAATCGCTGCTTTGCGTCGGCCGCAGGCCTCGGAAGGACATCGCTTTTTCTGAGCACAGCCGCAACGCTTGCTCATCGGCCACAATCGCATCCGCGATCTCGATCGAGCGGCGCGCTGCCTATGGCAGCCCCTCCGGGTTGGGCCCACTTTCAGACCTGCCGACGAGTTGGTATGTGAGATATGGAATGAGGCAGACGATGAAATCCCGCGTAGAGACGCTCACACCGCCGAATACGCCAAAACCGATCGGACCTTACAATCACATCGCCAAAGTCGGTGAACATATATGGATTGGGGGGACCGCTGGAGTCGATCCAGCGACAGGACATTTGGCAGGGGCAGACATAGGTGCCCAGACACGGCAAATCTTCAAATCATTCACAGTGATGCTTGATGCTGTTGGCTCCGACCTCAGCCACGTTACTCACATCAATGTCTTCTTGCAGCACATGTCTGACTTCGAGGCGATGAATGCTGCCTATGTCGAGATGATGGGCGACCACAGACCTGCGCGCACGGTTTTTTCTGTCCAGGAGCTCCCTAAGCCAGGCGTCTTGCTTACGATGAACCTTACGGCGGTGACGCGAGAGCGATGATCCGTTGCGCGCCGGAAGGCGCGGAGACCGCTTTCCGCAATGAATCACAAGCGGCAATGCCTTTCGCTAACAGAAGATTTGCGCCTGGCGTCGGAAAGACCGATGTCGCCTTTAAGCGTGGCCCTACCCCTTGCCCATTGCAGCGATCGCATCCGCGATCTCGATCGTGCGGCGTGCCATGTCCGCGTGCAGCCGTTCCACCATCTGCCCATCGAGCCGGATCGCGCCGCGCGAGACATTCTCCGGCAATTCGAACGCCGCGATGATCTTGCGGGCGCGCGCGACGTCCTCCTCGGGTGGCGTGAAGATGACGTTGCAGGCCTCGATCTGCGAGGGATGAATCAGCGTCTTGCCGTCGAAGCCGAGATCGCGCCCCTGCGCGCATTCCGTCGCAAAACCGCTCGAGTTGTTGATGTCGCTATAGGGCCCGTCGAGGATCTCGAGGCCATGCGCCCGCGTTGCCAGGATGCAATGGGTGATCATCGGGATCATTGCGGCGCGGCCCTCCAGCATCCTGATCCGCGTTTCCCGCGAGATGTCGTTCGGTCCGAACACGAAGCCGACGAGGCGCGTGTTGGGATCGCGCGCGGCGGCGGAGAGCTCTTCCGCATGCAGGACCGCGCGCGCGGTCTCGATCATGGCCCAGACCTTCACCGTCGGCGCGGCGCCGAGCTCAGCCAGCCGCCGGCCGATGGCGTCGAGGTCCTCGACACTGGAGACCTTTGGAACCAGGATGCCGTCGGGCGAGGATTTTGCCGCCATGGCAACGTCGTCGGCCCACCAGGGCGTATCGAGGCCGTTGGTCCGGATCAGGATCTCGCGCTTGCCAAAGCCTTTTGCAGCGATCGCAGCCGCGATCTGGTCCCGCGCCTCCGCCTTGGCGTCAGGGGCGACGGAATCCTCCAGGTCCAGGATCAGGCCGTCGGCCGGCAGGTTGCGGGCTTTTTCCAGCGCGCGGGGGTTGGAGCCGGGCATGAACAGATGGCTGCGGCGCGGACGGGTCATGCGAGCGTTCCCTTGAAGTTCAAGTGTTCCCTCCGGAGCCGATAGCACCTGGCCTGCCTATTCGAAAGGCTTGTTCGCCCCTGCGGTATATGATTAGGCATTGGTCATGATCACATTCCCAAGACATTTGCTGGACGGCTACAAGGCCTTCGCGACGCAGCGGCTGCCGACCGAGCAGACGCGCTATCGCGAATTATCGGTGAAGGGCCAGTCACCCGAAGTGATGGTGATCGGCTGCTGCGATTCCCGCGTCTCGCCCGAGGTGATCTTCGACGTCGGTCCGGGCGAGCTGTTCGTGATGCGCAACATCGCCAATCTGGTCCCGACGTATCAGCCCGACGAGAATGCGCACGGCGTCTCGGCGGCGCTGGAATATGCCGTGACGGTGCTGAAGGTGAAGCACATCGTGGTGCTCGGGCATGCGCAATGCGGCGGCATCCGCGCCTTCGTCGACAAGATCGAGCCGCTCACCCCCGGCGATTTCATCGGCAAATGGATGCAGATGTTCATCAAGCCCGGCGAGGTGGTCGAGCAGCGCGACCGCGAGACGATGGCACAATTCGTCGAGCGCATCGAGAAGGCCGCGGTGTTCCGCAGCCTCGAAAACCTCATGACATTCCCGTTCGTGCGCAGGGCGGTCGACGCCGGCCAGATGCAGACGCACGGCGCCTATTTCGGCGTCGCGGAGGGATCGCTGTTCGTGCTCGACAAGGCCGCGAAGGAATTTCGAAGCGTCAGGGACGCAGGGTAGTTCGGTAGGGTGGATTTGGTAGGGTGGGCAAAGCGAAGCGTGCCCACCACTTCTATCGCGATCGTGGAGAGGTGGTGGGCACGGCGCGCGAAGAGCGCGCCTTTGCCCACCCTACGCAGCCCTTAAGCCGCCTTCTTCTTCGCGGTGATCAGCTTGCGGTTGATCAGGACTTCGGCGATCTGGATCGCGTTGAGCGCGGCGCCCTTGCGAAGGTTGTCCGACACGCACCAGAACGCGAGACCGTTCTCGACCGTGGCGTCCTCGCGGATGCGGCTGATATAGGTCGCGTCCTCGCCGGCCGCCTCATAGGGCGTGGCATAGCCGCCGGGCTCCTGCTTGTCGATGACGAGACAGCCGGGCGCCTTGCGCAGGATCTCGCGCGCCTCGTCCGCCGCGAGCGGATTCTCGAACTCGACGTTGACGGCCTCCGAATGGCCGACGAACACCGGCACGCGCACGCAGGTCGCGGAGAGCTTGATCTTGGGATCAAGGATCTTCTTGGTCTCCGCCATCATCTTCCACTCTTCCTTGGTGTAGCCGTCTTCCATGAAGACGTCGATGTGGGGGATGACGTTGAAGGCGATGCGCTTGGGAAACTTCTTATTGATCAGCTCGTCATTGGTGTAGACGGCCTTGGTTTGCGAGAACAATTCGTCCATCGCATCCTTGCCGGCGCCCGAGACCGATTGATAGGTCGAGACCACGACGCGCTTGATGGTCGCCTTGTCGTGCAGCGGCTTCAGCGCGACGACGAGCTGCGCGGTCGAGCAGTTCGGGTTGGCGATGATGTTCTTCTTGGCAAAACCCTTGGTCGCATCGGCATTCACCTCGGGCACGATCAGCGGCACGTCCGGATCCATGCGCCAGGCCGAGGAATTGTCGATCACGACCGCACCGGCGGCGCCGATCTTCGGCGACCATTCCTTCGACACCGAGCCGCCCGCCGACATCAGGCAGATGTCGATGTCGGAGAAGTCGTAGTGCTCGAGCGCTTTGACCTTCAACGTCCGATCACCATAGGAGACCTCGACGCCGACGCTGCGGCGTGAGGCCAGCGCCACGACCTCGTCCGCGGGGAATTTGCGCTCATCGAGAATGTTGAGCATTTCCCGTCCGACATTGCCGGTCGCTCCGACGACTGCGACTTTGTAACCCATCGTTCACTCTCCGATGAAAAAGGCCTTCCCAAAGCTGCGCGCTTAACCAGGAAGAGCAGCGCTTCTATGCGAGAACCGCCCGCAAGACAACGTTTGACCGTGCCAGAAGGCATTGGATGCCGCCGTACCAGGCCACCCCGGCCGCATATCCCAGAACCAGGATCCATCTGGCACTCCTAGGCTTTGCCGACGAGGTCGTCGGCACGCTGGCGCGCCTGTTCGCCTATGTGGGGACGCTGGCGCTGCTTGCCATCCTGTTGCTTGCCGCACTCGGCCAATTGCCGAACCTGCATGACGACGGGCCGGCGACGAGGCCGGGCTGGTCCGTGGCCGACCGATCACATCCCGCCTTTGCCGTCAGCCGGCTCGATTCCAACGACAAAACAGACGCTTACGTCATCCTCCGGCATCCCGAGGGCGGCCGCAAGGACGTCATGCGCTGGGTCGGCGATACGCCGGTACCGGTCGCCGAGCTCGAAATCTACCGACCCGGCGGCGAGTTCGGTCCGGCGGCGCGCCTGCCTTCAGACATGGCTGCCCGGATGGGCCTTAGGCAGTCGACACCGCTCGAGGAAGCAGGCGTCATCGACAGCAAGTTCGGGCCAGTGGCCCTGTATCGCCCGAGCGGGCAGGCGTCCGGCTGTCTTGGCTATGTCAAGCGGATCGAGGAGCCCCCGCTTCAGATCTCCGGCTGGTCGTGCCAGGGCGACGCACTGCCGGCACGGCGCGCCGCGATCGCCTGCACGCTGAATCGGCTGACGCTGCTCACCTCCGGCAACGAGCCGAAGCTGGCCGAATTGTTCGCCCATGCCGAGTTGAAGCGCCGTCCGTGCGGCCCTCCCGCCTCCGTGGACTGGCTGATGAGCCCCGGAAATGCGCAGCTGCGCGGCGCGCTTTGACGCGCATCAAGCTCAAGTGGCTGGTTTTCATGCAACTTTTGGCCGCAGGCGCGATTATTCCGGCGCGGTGTGACCCAATTGACCTAGTTGCGGTCACCCCTGGCGCGCTAGTATGAGGTGAAATCGATTGGTGGCCTGCCGCCTGAAGGGGACGTGATGAGCTCGAAATTTTCCGCCGCGAACAAATTGGCGATCTGGCTTGCGGCGGGTGCGGTCGCCGCGATGGGTGTTGCGACGTCGGCATCGGCCGACACCAAGAAGCAGCGCTATGACGATCGCGGCCGCGTCTATTATGGTCCGAGCGGCCCCAACGTCGTCTATCAGCAGGGCCCGCGTACCCGCATCTATGTCAGCAAGCGCTCCTGGCTCGATGGTGGCACCGAGGTCAATCCGGGCGATCGCAAGTTCTCCGACTACGCCTTCCCGCCGGATGTCGGCTATCCCACCTTCGCGCGCGAGAACCTCAACCGTCCGATCGATCGCCAGCCGCTCAGCACGCCGGCTGATGTCGGCGGCTATCCGAGGACGTTCCCGCTTTACTGAAGCGGACACGACTGACGAATTCGAAATGGCCGGGCTCGCGTTCGGCCATTTTTTAATTTTGTGATGGCTTCAGACTCACATCTTGACGCGTTTCTTTCCGCGAACCGGTATCCACTTCGCTCGAACACGCTCTACCGGCCGGGCGCAAAAGCCGGGTCGTAGCGCTTGCAAAATTGTTCGATCGCCTCGGAGCGGAAATCGCTCAAGCGTTCGAAGATGACCTCATCGGGCCAATCCCACCAGGCGATACGGCGCAGGCTTTCCGTGACAGATTCGGTAAAGCGCTCGCGGATGGGGCGCGCGGGAACGCCGCCGACGATCGTGTAGGGCGGTACGCTGCGGCTGACGACCGCACCTGCGGCGATCACCGCGCCGTCGCCGACCGTCACGCCCGGCAGCAGGATGGCGGCGTGCCCGATCCAGCAATCATTGCCAACGATCACCCGGTCGCTGTGGCGCTCCGCAAAGAAGTCGCGGTCACGGGTCGCTGTCGCCTCGTAATATTCCGGGCAATAGGTGAAGCGATGCTGGGACGGCCGGCCCATCGGATGGTTCGGCGCGCCGATCCGCACCGAGTTGGCGATTGCCGTGAACTTCCCGATCACCGCGTCGGCGACCTCGCAGTTCTCCCCGAGATAGGAGTAGTCGCCGAGCGAGGAAAACTCGATGCGCGTGTTGCAGAGGACTTCGCAGCGGCGCCCGATCTGCACTTCGCGCAGGCGCACCGTTTCATGGATGACGGTTTCCGCGATCTTGGGGCGATGCGACGCGTCCATCAAACGGCTCCTGAGGTTTTACGGGCGGCGCATCCCGGTCACGTCTACGCGGACTGCGTAGGGCGGACAAAGGCGCGAAAGCGCCGTGCCCACCGTCATTCCGGGGCACGCGAAGCGTGAACCCGGAATCCCGAGATTCCGGGTTCGATGCTGCGCATCGCCCCGGAATGACAGTGCAAGTGACTACGCGTGCAGCTTCTGCAGTTCCTTCAGGATCGCTTCGCCCATCTGCGTGGTCGAGGCGGCGGTGGTGCCTTCCGACTTGATGTCGGCAGTGCGCAGGCCGCTCGCCAGCACCGCAGCGATCGCGGCGTCGAGCTTGTCGGCGAGCGCGCCCATGTCGAAGGAGTAGCGCAGCGCCATGCCGAAGGACGAGATCATCGCGATCGGATTGGCGAGGCCCTTGCCGGCGATATCGGGCGCCGAGCCGTGTACGGGCTCATACAGCGCCTTGCGCTTCTTGCTCTTCACGTCGACCTCGCCGAGCGAGGCCGAGGGCAGCATGCCGAGCGAGCCGGTCAGCATCGCCGCGATGTCGGAGAGCATGTCGCCGAACAGGTTGTCGGTGACGATGACGTCGAACTGCTTGGGCCATTTCACCAGCATCATGCCGCCGGAGTCGGCGAGCTGATGCTCGAGCGTCACATCGGGATATTCGCGCTTGTGGACCTGTGTGACCACCTCGTTCCAGAGCACACCGGACTTCATGACGTTGCGCTTTTCCATCGACGTCACCTTGTTGCGACGCTTCTTGGCGAGGTCAAAGGCGACGCGGGCGATGCGCTCGATCTCGTAGGTGTCGTAGACCTGGGTGTCGATGGCACGCTTCTGGCCGTTGCCGAGATCGGTGATGGTCTTGGGCTCGCCGAAATAGACGCCGCCGGTGAGCTCGCGCACGATCACGATGTCGAGGCCCTCGACCGCCTCGCGCTTCAGGCTGGAGGCATCCGCCAGCGCCGGATAGCACACGGCCGGACGCAGATTGGCGAACAAAGCGAGATCCTTGCGCAGCCGGAGCAGGCCGGCCTCGGGGCGCACGTCGTAGGGCACCGCATCCCATTTCGGGCCGCCGACCGCACCGAAGATGACGGCGTCGGCGTCCTTCGCCTTGGCCATGTCGCCTTCGGAAATCGATACCTTGTGCGCGTCATAGGCGGCGCCGCCGACGAGGCCGGTGTCGGTCTCGAACTTGGCGATCCCGGCCGAGTCGAGCCAGTCGATCAGCCGCTTCACCTCGCCCATCACCTCGGGGCCGATACCGTCGCCGGGGAGCAGCAGCAATTTGTGGGTCGCCATGGTCGTTCTTCCTCCGTTTCGTCATGGCCCGGCTTGACCCGGCCATCCACGTCTTGCCTCGGGTGCAGAAGAACGTGGATGCCCGGCACAAGGCCGGGCATGACGGCGCTCATGAATTTCGGCCGGAGTGCTAGAGCGGCGTTGCGCGCTTGGCAAGACACCATTGCCGCCTCGCGGCTGTGCAAGCCGGGCGGGGCCTGCCACAATCGGGCTTGCCGGAGTACCCCTTGCACGCCCAAGACTACCTCACTCAAGATCGCCGCCTCCCGCACGACGCGCGCCCTGCGCGGCTGATTCTGACGCTGTCGCTGGCGGCGACGGTCGGGCTCGGCATCGGCCGCTTTGCCTATGCGCTGGTGCTGCCGGACATGCGCGACAGCCTGAACTGGTCCTACTCCGCCGCCGGCTTCATGAACACCATCAACGCCGTCGGCTACCTCGCGGGCGCCCTGATGGCCTCGCGACTGATCAAGCGGGTCGGCTGGTCGGCCGCGATCCGCGGCGGAACGCTGGCCTGCCTCGCGGCCCTGGCGATCTGCGCGCTCACCGGGAACTTCATCGCGCTCAGCCTGGCGCGGCTGGTGCTGGGCCTGGGCGCGGCGGCGGGTTTCGTCGCCGGCGGCGCGCTGGCCGCAACCATCGCGCAGTCGCATCCCGAAAGGGCCAATTTCCTGCTCAGCCTGTTCTATGCCGGCCCCGGTATCGGCATCCTCGCTTCGGGGCTGATCGCGCCGTTCACGCTGCAATATTTCGGGCCGGGCTCGTGGTGGATCGTGTGGTGGGCACTGACGCTGCTCTCAGCCGCCATGACCATCCCGCTGTTCCTGATGCGCATCGAGAGCAAGGCGCGCTTCAGCGAGGCGGGGCACGGCTCGTTCGCGATCCTCCCCATCCTGATCTATCTCGCCGGCTACTTCCTGTTCGGCGCGGGCTACATCGCCTACATGACCTTCATGATCGCCTATGTGCGCGATGCCGGCGGCGGCGCGGCGGCACAAGCCGCGTTCTGGAGCCTGATCGGGGTGAGCGCCTTTGCGACGCCCTGGGTCTGGCGCGGCGTGCTCGCGCTCGACCGCGGCGGGCTCGCAACCGCGATCATCCTCGGCACCAATGCGCTGGGCGCCAGCTTGCCGATGCTGGGGCATTCGACGGCATGGCTTGCGACCTCGGCCGTCGTGTTTGGTGTCGCCTTCTTTGCCGTGGTGGGTTCGACGACGGCGTTTGTCCGTTTCAACTACCCGCCCCCAGTATGGCCAACGGCGATCGCGGCGATGACGATCTCGTTCGGCATCGGCCAGACTCTCGGGCCGATCGTGGTCGGCGCGATCACGGATGCGCTGGGGAGCCTTTCGTATGCGCTGAACGTGTCCGCCGCGTTGTTAGCGCTCGGTGCGGTCGCGGCACTGTGCCAGTGGAAGGTGGGACCGAAGAGCTCGGTGTCGTAGGGTGGGCAAAGGCGCGTAGCGCCGTGCCCACCATCAATCGTCAACGCGGATACACAAGTGGCGGGCACGCTTCCGCCTTCGCTCTTCGAGCTACGGCGGACAAGTCGCTTTGCCGACCCTACAAATCGCGTCAGCTCCCGCTGAACGAATTGTAGCCCTGGTCTTCCCAGTAGCCGCCCTTGTACTCGTTGGTGACTTCCATCGAGACGACATATTTCGGGTTCTTGAAGCCGAGTTTTGTCGGCACGCGGATCTTCATCGGGTAGCCATAGGCGCGCGGCAGGATTTCATTCGCATATTTGAACGTCATCTGGGTCTGCGGATGCAGCGCGCTGCGCATGTCCAGCGGGGAATTGTAGCCGTCCTTGTCGGCGCACTGGAACCACACATATTTCGCACGCGTGTCGGCGCCGATCAGCTTCAGGAAATCGCGGAGCGGCGTGCCAGTCCAGCTTCCGATCGCGCTCCAGCCCTCGACGCAGATGTGGCGGGTGATTTGCGTGACCTGTGGCAGCTGGTGGAGCTCGTCCAGCGTCCAGGATTTCTTGTTGTCGACGAGGCCACGCACCTCGAGCTTCCAGTCCTTCCCATCGACTTCCGGCGCTTCGTCGAGATCGTAATAGGCATTGAATGGGAACGGCTTCGTGATCGCGCTTTCCGGGAAGGTCGGTGCCAGCGCGTCCGGATTGAAGATGAAGGCCTGCACCGCGTCGTTGAACTTTGACGCTTTCTTCAGCAACTCCTCGGCGGAGGAACTATCAACGACGTCGCAGCCGGTGAGCAGTGTCAGCGCGCCGAGGCTCGCACCGCCTGTGATGAAACGGCGGCGGGTCAGGTCCGGCATTACCTTGAGCGAGTCCTTGATGAGCAGACGCTTGTCGACGCCGGGGATCAGGAATGAACGCTTGGCCATGAAAGTTCTCCAGCATCTCTTGTTCTGAGCATGATCTTATCGGAAAACCGGTTCCCACTTTTCCGGATCATGCTTGCTCAGCGGCCGATGATCATGGCGCGCAGGCTCTTCGGCACCAGCAGCGCCAGCGCGACGTGAACCACCAGGAAGGCGCAGATCGCGGCCATGCAAAAGAAGTGGACGTAACGCGCCGTCGGATAGTCACCGAACAGCATCACCAGGTAATAGAGCTGCACGGGTTTCCAGATCGACAGGCCCGACAGCACGATGAGCACGCCGACCACGATGATGCCGGCGTAGAGCAGGCGCTGCACGTAGTTGTAGACGGTGAGATCGTCATGGCCGAGCTTGAAGGTCAGCGCGGCCTTGACGTCGTGCAGCACGCCGGACGGCGTGATCGGCAGCAGTTTCTTGGCGAAGCGGCCGGTGGCAAAGCCCGTGATGAGATAGGCGAGCCCGTTGATCATGAGGATCCACATCGCCGCAAAATGCCAGAGCAGCGCGCCGCCGAGCCAGCCGCCGAGCGTGATGTCGCGGGAGAAGCTGAAGTTGAACAGCGGCGAGGCGTTGTAGATCTGCCAGCCCGACATGATCATCAGGATCACGGCGAACGCATTGATCCAGTGCATCAGCCTCACCCAGGCCGGCTGGATGGTTTTGGCCTTGGTGGCGCTGATCGGAGCGTCGGCTGCGGCTAGGCTCGACATGGTGGTTCCGTCCTCAAGTGTCGCGTGACGATAAATATACGCCAGCGGCTTCGGTTTCGTTACGTCCTGCCGGCTACCGATTTGATATCCGAAAGGTATCGTGGTCACAAAAAAGCGAGCCGGGATCCCCGACTCGCCGTTTCTCGCATCCTGTTCGGGGATGAAACAGGGAGGTGCGGTGTTACGTCGCCGGCGGTGTTACGTCGCCGGCATCAGCACGGTGTCGACCACATGGATGACGCCGTTCGACTGGTTGACGTTGGTGATCGTCACCATCGAGGTGCCGCCCTTGGCATCGACGATCCAGGTCTTGCCGTCCATCTTCTTGACTGTCAGCTCCTCGCCTTCAGCGGTCTTCAGCTTCTTGCCGTCGGTGAGGTCGGAGGCCTCGAGCTTGCCGGGCACGACATGGTAGGTGAGGATCTTGGTCAGGGTTGCCTTGTTCTCGGGCTTGACCAGGGTGTCGACGGTGCCGGCCGGCAGCTTGCCGAAGGCCGCGTTGGTCGGCGCGAACACCGTGAACGGCCCCTTGCCTTCCAGCGTCTGCACGAGGCCGGCGGCCTTCACCGCGGCCACCAGCGTGGTGTGGTCCTTGGAGTTGACGGCGTTCTGGATGATGTTCTTGGAGGGGAACATCGCAGCGCCGCCGACCATCACGGTCTTTTCCTCGGCCCTCACAGGTGCGACGACGGTCGCGGTGATGGCAAGGGCGCTGAAAGCGGCAGCAGCGAGATAGGCAATACGCTTCGACATGGAGAGTCTCCCGATATCTGGATGAAGTCCTGCAACAACGGCACCTAGCGACAGGTGTGAGGCAGGAGCGCCGTCGTTGGGCCGAACTACGGGAGGATTCGGCGAGCGGTTTCGGGGAATAATTTATTGTGATGCGTGAAACTTTGCGTGGGGGTTTCCGTGTGAGGGCGCGACGGGCGCCAAGCACGCCAGTGCCGTAGGCTGGGCAAAGGCGCGCAAGCGCCGTGCCCACCACTTAAGTCCAGATTCGCTGAAAAATGGTGGGCACGCTTCGCTTTGCCCACCCTACGACACTGAGAGTATTGCACGGTCGAGCATCTCAATCCCTGCTGAGCGGCGTCTGGATAAACCCGCGATTGTGGGTCGGGCTGATCAGCACCTCGTTGATGCAGACGCGCGGCGGCATGGAGGCGATGAAGGCGATGGTGCGGCCAAGATCTTCGGACTGAAGCATCCTCGCCTGCTCCTCCTCGCTGGGTACCACCGGGCGCTGTTTCAGAATGGGGGTGGCCACCTCGCCCGGCATCAGGCAGCAGGCGCGCAGGCCGTTGACGCACTCGTCCATGTTGAAGGAATGGGTCAGTGCCAGCACCGCATGTTTGGTCGTGGTGTAGGCCGGCCCCGGCATCTTCGAGACGTGGCGGCCCGCCCAGGACGAGACATTGATGATGCAGCCGTCCTGCTGCTTGCGCATCGGCGGCAGCACCGCGCGCATGCAATAGAGCACGCCGTTGAGGTTGATCTCGACGAGCTTGTCCCAACCCTCCAGTTCCAGGTCGTTCCAGCTTCGCTTGCGAACGTTGACGCCGGCGCTGTTGACCAGGAGGTCGATGCGGCCGTGCCTGGCCAGGATCTGATCGGCCGCCTTCTGGACATCGGCGGCAATGCTGACGTCGAGCGGGATCGCCTCCGCGGCGCCTCCGGCGTTGGTGATTTTGGCGACCACCGCATCCAGCGCGTCCTTGCGCCGCCCGGACACCACCACCGTCCAGCCGTCAGCGGCAAGCGCCTCCGCGCCGGCCTCCCCGATCCCGCTGCCACCGCCCGTGACCCAGGCCGCGCGTTTCCTTTCCTTTGTCATGCAAACTGTCTCCGTTGCTTCATCGGGGCGGTTTTTGCTAATCCAGCCCTCGGTTTTGACCGGCCTTCGCCTTTGAGGAATGTTGCATGAACCAAGCTGCCAACACCAATCTGTTTTCCCGCCTGTTCGATGGCCTGAAGGATCCGACGCGGCTTGCGATCGAGACCCATGACGGCGGCCGCATCACCTATGGCGAGCTGATCGCACGCGCGGGCCAGATGGCGAATGTGCTGGTCGAACGCGGCGTAAAGCCTGGCGACCGTGTCGCGGTGCAGGTGGAAAAATCCGTCGCCAATATCGTGCTGTATCTGGCAACCGTGCGGGCCGGCGCGGTCTATCTGCCGCTCAACACGGCCTATACGCTGAACGAGCTCGACTACTTCATCACCGATGCCGAACCGTCGCTGGTGGTGTGCGATCCCTCCAAGGCCGACGGCATCGCCGCGATCGCCGCTAAGGTGAAGGCCAAGGTCGAGACGCTCGATTCCAGCGGCAATGGCTCGCTGACGGACGCCGCCGCGAAGGCGAAGAGTGAGTTCGCCACCGTGCCGCGCGCGAACGATGACCTTGCGGCGATTCTCTACACGTCGGGCACCACCGGCCGTTCCAAGGGCGCGATGCTGTCCCACGACAATCTCGCCTCGAACTCGCAAACGCTGGTCGACTACTGGCGCTTCACCGACAAGGACGTGCTGATCCACGCGCTGCCGATCTACCACACCCACGGCCTGTTCGTGGCGACCAACGTCACGCTGTTCGCCCGGGCCTCGATGATCTTCCTGCCAAAGCTCGATCCGGACCTGATCATCAAGCTGATGGCGCGCGCCACCGTGCTGATGGGCGTGCCGACGTTCTATACGCGTCTTCTGCAAAACCCCGCGCTGTCGCGCGAGACGACGAAGCACATGCGCCTGTTCATCTCGGGCTCGGCGCCGCTGCTGGCCGACACCCATCGCGAATGGTCGGCGCGAACGGGCCATGCGGTGCTCGAGCGCTACGGCATGACCGAGACCAACATGAATACGTCGAACCCCTATGACGGCGAGCGCGTGCCCGGCGCGGTCGGCTTCCCGCTGCCCGGCGTCTCCGCCCGCGTCACCGATCCCGAGACCGGCAAGGAGCTGCCGCGTGACGAGATCGGCATGATCGAGGTGAAGGGACCGAACGTCTTCAAGGGCTATTGGCGCATGCCGGAGAAGACCAAGTCCGAATTCCGCCCGGACGGCTTCTTCATCACCGGCGATCTCGGCAAGATCGACGCGAGGGGCTACGTCCACATCCTCGGCCGTGGCAAGGATCTCGTGATCTCCGGCGGCTTCAACGTCTATCCGAAGGAAATCGAGAGCGAGATCGACGCCATGCCGGGCGTGATCGAATCCGCCGTGATCGGCGTGCCGCATGCCGATTTCGGCGAGGGCGTCACGGCGGTCCTTGTCTGCAACAAGGGCGCTGAGGTGAGCGAAGCCTCGGTGTTGAAGGCGCTCGACGGCCGGCTCGCAAAGTTCAAGATGCCCAAGCGGGTGTTCGTGGTCGACGAACTGCCGCGCAACACCATGGGCAAGGTGCAGAAGAACGTGCTGCGGGATACGTACAAGGATATTTACGCGAAGAAGTAGGTTGCGGTCTCTAGCCACCACAGACGCTGTCATGCCCCGGCTTGACCGGGGCACCCAGTACGCCTTGGCTTCTCGGTTCAATCACTACCGTCGCTGGAATACCGGATTGCCCGCCTTCGCGGGCAATGACCCTTGAGTGTGGGGCGTGCGCTTTGCCGCGAGCCGTCACTGTCCGCCCACCAAGCTCATCACGAACCGGCTGCCAACGATAAACAGATAACAGCCGAACGCGGCCTCCAGCGTGCGCTTCGACATCGCATGCGCGGCCTTAACGCCGAGCGGTGCGGTGACGAGGCTCATCGGCATCACCAGCACGGCTCCGATCAACGAGACAAAGCCGAGCGCGAACGGGAATTGCAGGGCTGCGACTGACGGAAAACGCGCGGCCGCCGGCCAGCCGGCATAGATGTAGCCGAGCGCGCCGGGGATCGAGATCAGCACCGCCAACGCCGACGACGTTGCGACCGCCTGATGGATCGGGCGGCCATAGAAGGTCATCAGCAGATTGGAGAACAGGCCGCCGCCAATGCCCATCAGGGTCGAGAGGATTCCGACCACGAAGCCGTAGATGCGCATCAGCGGGCCTGTCGGCAGGTCGTCACCGAACTTCCAGGTTTCGCGCGCGAAGATGAGGCGGGCCGCGGCGGAATAAGCGACGGCGACGAAGACGATCTTGAACAGCCGCTCCGGCGCGTAGCGCGCGACCACGCTGCCGGCGATGACGCCGATGACGATCGGCAGCCACCAGACGCGCAGAATCGTCATGTCGACCGCGCCGCGCTTGTAGTGCGCCTGGAACGAGCGGATCGAGGTTGGGATGATCACCGCGAGCGAGGTGCCGACACAGAGCGGCATCCGCACCTCCAGCGGCACGCCGGCAATGCGGAAGCATTCGTAGAACACGGGGACGAGGATCGCCCCGCCGCCGATTCCGAACACGCCAGCGAGAAAGCCCGAGAGCGCACCAACCGCGATGAGCAGCAGCGCCAGCTCGACGATGTCCTGGAGATTGAGACCTGCAATCACGCGAATCGTATCCCGGCACGCCGGCGACGCGCCTCCCGGCCGTGCGCAACTTGTAGGCTATCCTGCTCGCGTGGTCGTCAGCGGGAAGCGACAGGCGCGGAATGCGGGACACGCATATCGGACGCGCCCTGGCGAGGTGTTGGAGGGGAAAACGGGTCAAGCGACGTGCGCAGAGGGCTCTTTCGCGGTTCCCCCGAGGCTGTTTTGATCCCACTTTGCAGTATGAACGGACTGGTTCGCATGACGACGATCCTCTTGCGATTTCAAGTCGGGAGACGAGCGCCAGAAAAACTGGCTACGAATTCACTCCTTCAACATCCCGATCTCGCTCTGGTATACCGAGCCCCTGATCAGTCTTGGTTCGTCGCCGCTCTAAAGCTGAACGACGGTTCGCTTTATGGCGATTTGGTGATTGCGCGGATAGATTCGACTCCGTAAATAGGGCCGACCTTTCGCGATCCCCGCGCGCCCCATGCTGGGCCGCAATAAAACACCAAAGCCGCCCATGACCGCACGGATCGAACGACCGCTTTCACCCCACCTGCAAGTCTACCGCTGGACGCTGACGATGGCGCTGTCCATCGTCCACCGCGCCACCGGTATCGCCCTTTATGTCGGAACCCTGCTGCTGGCCTGGTGGTTGATCGCCGCGGCCTCCGGCCCGGCGGCGTACTCCCATGTGCAGGCCTTTACCGGCAGCATCATCGGACGGCTGATCGTGTTCGGGTACACTTGGGCGCTGATGCACCACATGCTGAGCGGCATCCGGCATTTCGTCTGGGACCTCGGCTATGGCTTCAAGGCCAATGAGCGCGAGGCGCTCACCTGGGGCGCGCTGATCGGCGGCATCACGCTGACTGTCCTGATCTGGATCATTGCCTACGCGATCGGAGGCGGACGATGAGCTCGACCGATACGCCCAAGCGCAGCATGCGCACCCCGCTCGGCCGCGTCCGCAATCTTGGCGCCGCGCATTCCGGCACGTCTGACTTCTGGCGCCAGCGCCTCACCGGCGTCGCCATGACGCTGTTGATGCTGCCCGTGATCGTCGTCGTCATGATGCTGCTCGGCCGCAACCAGGCGGGCGCTGCGCAGATTCTCGGCTCGCTGCCGATCGCGCTGATTCTCCTGCTCTTCATCTTCGCCAGCGCCTGGCACATGAAGATCGGCATGCAGGTCGTGATCGAGGACTACGTCCATAACGAGAAGGTGAAGCTCGTTGCGGTCATGCTCAACAACTTCTTCTCGATCGCGGTGGCGCTCGCTTCGACCTACGCGATTCTCAAGCTGTCATCCGGAGTGTAACCCATGGCTACCGGAACATCGGCCGCCACCACGAATGGCAAGGGCAACGGCGCTCCCGCCACCAACGGAAAAGCCTATCCGATCGAAGACCACACCTATGACGTCGTCGTGGTCGGCGCCGGTGGCGCGGGCCTGCGCGCCGTCGTCGGCTGCAGCGAGGCGGGCCTGCGCACGGCCTGCATCACCAAGGTGTTTCCGACCCGTTCGCACACCGTCGCGGCGCAGGGCGGCATCTCCGCCTCGCTCGGCAACATGCACAAGGACGACTGGCGCTGGCACATGTACGACACCGTGAAGGGGTCGGACTGGCTGGGCGACCAGGACGCGATCGAATACATGGTGCGTCACGCCCCCGAAGCGGTCTACGAGCTCGAGCATTGGGGCGTGCCGTTCTCGCGTACCGAGGATGGCAAGATCTACCAGCGTCCGTTCGGCGGCATGACCACGGAATTCGGCAAGAGCCAGGCGCAGCGCACCTGCGCCGCCGCCGACCGCACCGGTCACGCCATGCTGCACACGATGTATGGCCAGTCGCTGCGCCATGCGGCAGAATTCTTCATCGAGTTCTTCGCCATCGACCTGATCATGGACGACCAGGGCGCCTGCCGCGGCGTGATCGCGCTGAAGCTCGATGACGGCACGCTGCATCGCTTCCGCGCCCAGACCACGATCCTGGCGACCGGCGGCTACGGCCGCGCCTATGCGTCCTGCACCTCGGCCCATACCTGCACCGGCGACGGCGGCGGCATGGTGCTGCGCGCCGGCCTGCCGCTCCAGGACATGGAATTCGTGCAGTTCCACCCGACCGGCATCTACGGGTCGGGCTGTCTCGTCACCGAAGGCGCGCGCGGCGAGGGCGGCTATCTCGTCAACTCCGAGGGCGAGCGCTTCATGGAGCGCTACGCACCGTCGGCCAAGGACCTCGCCTCGCGCGACGTCGTCTCGCGCGCGATGACCATCGAAATCCGCGAGGGGCGCGGCGTCGGCAAGAAGAAGGATCACATCTTCCTGCACCTCGACCATCTCGATCCAAAGGTCCTGCAGGAGCGGCTGCCGGGTATTTCCGAATCGGCAAAGATCTTCGCCAATGTCGACGTGACGCGCGAGCCGATTCCGATCGTGCCGACCGTGCACTACAACATGGGCGGCATCCCGACGAATTATCACGGCGAGGTGCTGACCAAGAAGGACGGCGACGACAACGCCGTGATCCCGGGCCTGATGGCGATCGGCGAGGCGGCCTGCGTCTCCGTGCACGGCGCCAACCGTCTCGGCTCCAACTCGCTGATCGACCTCGTGGTGTTCGGCCGCGCCGCGGCGCTGCGCTGCGCCGAAAAGCTCACCGCCAACGGCAAGCAGCCGGAGCTGCCGGCGGACTCGGCCGAACAGTCGCTCGGCCGCCTCGACCACTACCGCTACGCCTCAGGCGGCACCCCGACCGCGAAGCTGCGCGAGGGCATGCAGCACGTGATGCAGAACAATTGCGCGGTGTTCCGCACCGGCGAGGTGCTGAGCGAAGGCCAGAACCTGATCCAGAAGGTCCACAGCGGCATCACCGACATCGCCGTGTCCGACCGCTCGCTGGTGTGGAACTCGGACCTCGTCGAGACGCTCGAGTTCGACAATCTGATCTCGCAGGCAGTGGTGACGATGAACTCGGCCGCCAACCGCACCGAAAGCCGCGGCGCGCATGCGCGCGAGGATTTCTCCGCACGCGACGACAAGAACTGGATGAAGCACACGCTGGCCTGGCTCGACGATGCCGCCAAGGTGACGATCGACTACCGTCCGGTGCACAACTACACCATGACCAACGACGTGCAGTACATCCCGCCGAAGGCGCGCGTGTACTGAGGAAGAACAACAGTAGCTCGTCATTCCGGGGCGATGCGGAGCATCGAGCCCGGAATCTCGAGATTCCGGGGCTGGTCCTTCGGACCATCCCGGAATGACGAAAGGTTAGAGCAATGGTTGAATTCGCACTTCCGAAGAACTCGAAGATATCAGGCGGCAAGACCTGGCCGAAGCCCGCGGGCGCGACTGAGCTTCGCGAATTCCGCGTCTATCGCTGGAATCCGGACGACGGCAAGAATCCGAGCGTCGACACCTATTACGTCGACACCCACGATTGCGGTCCGATGGTGCTGGACGGCCTGATCTGGATCAAGAACCACATCGACCCGTCGCTGACCTTCCGCCGCTCCTGCCGCGAGGGCGTCTGCGGCTCCTGCGCCATGAACATCGACGGCCAGAACACGCTCGCCTGCACCCGTTCGATGCACGACGTGAAGGACGGCGCGGTGAAGATCAACCCGCTGCCGCACCAGCCGGTGGTGAAGGATCTCGTCCCCGACCTCACCAATTTCTACGCGCAATACGCTTCCGTCGAGCCGTGGCTGAAGACGACCTCGCCGACGCCGCAAAAGGAATGGCGCCAGAGCCACGAGGACCGCGAGAAGCTCGATGGCCTCTACGAGTGCATCCTGTGCGCCTGCTGCTCGACCTCCTGCCCAAGCTATTGGTGGAACAGCGAGCGCTATCTCGGCCCCGCCGCCCTGCTCCAGGCGAACCGCTGGGTGTCCGATTCGCGCGATGAGGCAACCGGCGAACGGCTCGACAATCTCGAGGACCCGTTCCGGCTCTATCGCTGCCACACCATCATGAACTGCGCCAAGGCCTGCCCGAAAGGCCTGAACCCCGCAGAGGCGATCGCCGAGCTGAAGCTGAAGCTCGTCGAGCGGCAAGTTTAAGCGAACTTTATGCATCCGCCGCGGTCGCTGGCGCTGCGGCCGCATTGCTACCTAGAGTAGTTTAACATAGGTCTGCTACTGGCGCATCCTTTGCGGGCGGAGTCGAGCCGGCCGCAACCAAAGGTTCCATTCACAAAGCACTTCCTTCCCTGCGGGAAATTCAAGTAAACTTCGCTTCGGGTCAGGAGCGACTGTGCAGGGCGCGCAACGCAATTCGTTGAAACTGCTACAGTGGATGATGGCGGCATCCCTGGCGCTGCCGATTGCGCTGTTCATCATCGCCTCGGCGATCTCCTATAATTCGACCAACGACATCGCCGACCGCGAGATCGAGCGTACGCTCGAAGTCGCCCACGAGCATGCGCTCAAGGTGTTCGAGACCATCGACCGCAGCCTCGCCGAGCTCAACGAGGTCGTGCGCGGCCTTTCGGACGAGGCGATCCGGTCGCGCGAGGCGGTGCTGCATCTGCGCCTGAAGCGGCTGACCGATTCGCTGCCGCAGCTCAAATCCGCCTGGATCTTCGATGCGCAGGGCCACGCGCTGGTCAACAGCCTGTTGTCGCCGGCGCCGCAGCTCAGCTTCGCGGACCGGGATTATTTCAACGCGCATGTCGACCAGAACATCGGCACCTTCATCGGCACACCGCTGACGCCGCGCCAACCCTACCAGGGCGCCCGCTTCTTCGGCGTGAGCCGCCGCCGCGAATCCGACGACGGCAGCTTCATCGGCGTGATCCAGGCCTCGGTATTTCCCGAATATTTCGAGAGCTTTTATGCGCGCATCGGCAGCGATCCCGGCAGCTTCTTCGCGATGGGGCGGACCGATGGCGTCCTGCTGGCGCATTATCCGCACCTCGACCACGACGTCCGGCTCGATCCCGGCGGGCCGGTCGGCCGCAAAATCGCGCTGAGCCCCGAGCACGGGCTCATGACCATCGCCTGGCCCGCCGACGGCATCGAGCGTCGCATCGGCTACAAGCGCGTCGCCGAATATCCGATCTATGTCAGCGCGGGGCTCGAGACCGCGGCGATCCGTTCGCGCTGGCTCGCCACCATGGGCCAGCACCTGATCTTCGGCCTGCCGGCCACGGCCCTGCTGTTCTTCATCCTCGCGCTGGCATTCCGGCGCACCCAGAACCTCCAGGCCGAAGCGGCACGGCGGCGCGACGCCGAGGAGGCACTCAAGCACAGCCAGCGCCTCGAGGCACTCGGACAGCTCACCGGCGGCGTGGCGCACGACTTCAACAACCTGCTGACCGTGATCCGCGCCTCCATCGACCTATTGAACCGGCCGCAATTGTCCGAGGAGCGGAGACAGCGCTACATCAACGCCATCACAGACGCTGTCGCGCGCGCAGCGAAACTGACCTCGCAGCTCCTGGCCTTCGCGCGGCGACAGACGCTGAAGCCCGAGGTATTCGACGTCGGCGCACGCGTGCAGTCGTTGCGCGACATGATCGCCACGCTGATCGGGCCGGCCATCGAGATCGTGATCCGGCTGCCGGCGGGGTCCTTTCTCGTCAACGCCGATGCCGGCCAGTTCGAGACGGCACTGTTCAACATGGCGGTCAATGCGCGCGATGCGATGCAGGGCCGCGGCAGGATCACGTTCGCGGTGGAGGCCGCGACGGCCGTTCCCGACAGCCTGGCACATCTCGTCGGCAGCCACGGCTTCGTCACCGTCACGGTCACCGATACCGGGTCCGGCATTCCCGCAGGCCAGCTCGGCCGCATCTTCGAGCCGTTCTTCACGACCAAGCAGGTCGGCCACGGCACCGGGCTCGGCCTGTCGCAGGTGTTCGGCTTCGTCAAGCAATCCGGCGGCGAGGTGACGGTTGCGAGCGAGGTCGGCCGCGGCAGCGCCTTCACGCTCTACCTGCCGCGCGTGCCCGCCGAGGTGCTGCCGCAGCGGCAGGCGCCCGACACCGCGCCCGCAATTGCCGGCAGCGGCATGTCGGTGCTGGTCGTCGAGGACAATATCGAGGTGGCCAATTTCGCCGCCGACGGGCTCACCGAGCTCGGTTACAGCGTCACGCTGGTCGACAATGCCAGCGATGCGCTCGCCGAGCTGACCGTGGACACTGATCGCTTCGACGTGATGTTCTCCGACGTGGTGATGCCCGGCATGACCGGGCTCGATCTCGCGCACGCGATCCGCGACCGTGGCATCGACGTGCCCATCGTGCTCACCAGCGGCTACAGCCACGTACTGGCGCAGGACGGCAGTTTCGGCTTCGAGCTGCTGCAAAAGCCCTATTCGATCGAGGCGCTGTCACGCGTGCTGTACAAGGCCGCACGGCTGCGCCGTGTGCGGGATGGGGCGGCAGAATAAGGCAGCGCAACCGGAACAACGAGGAACCGTTTGATTTTCCCTCGCGTTGTTCCGGATGCAGAAGCCGGCCGCTGAGCGCGAAAAGGGCAAGACGCCACCCATTGTCGAGATCGCTGGCGAGAGCGGCGTCGAGGTCGCCCCGCCGCCTCCGGAGCTTCTCGAATCCGACGCGGATTTATCACCTGAGGAGGCCGAGGAGGCGCGCAAGGAATATCTGCTGGCGCGCTTCTGGATCAGTGCCAGGGGATTTTGGGGACAAAATGGCGATCGGCTGGCGTGGCCTTTCTCCATCGGCCTGGTGGTCCTGATCGTCGCCACCGTGGGCTGTCAGTACGGCATCAATGTCTGGAATCGCGCGATCTTCGATGCGATCGAGCAACGCAACGCCGCCACCGTCTTCCATTTGACGGCCGTGTTCTTTCCGCTCGCGTTCGGCAGCATCGCGCTTAGCGTGGCTCAGGTGTTCGCGCGCATGCGCATCCAGCGCCGCTGGCGCGGCTGGCTCACCGCAAGCGTGCTGACGCGATGGCTCGCGAACGGCCGCTACTATCAGCTCAATCTCGTCAGCGGCGACCACGATAATCCCGAATACCGGATCGCCGAGGATTTGCGGATCGCAACGGATTCGCCGGTCGACTTCCTCGCCGGCGTCACCTCGGCGTCGTTGTCTGCCGCGACCTTCATCGTCGTGCTCTGGACCATCGGCGGCGCGCTCACCGTCACGCTCGGTGGATCATCGTTCACCATTCCCGGCTTCCTGGTCGTCGCCGCGATTCTCTACGCGGCGATCGCATCCAGCTCGATCCTGGTGATCGGCCGGCGCTTCGTGCAGGTCTCCGAGAACAAGAACCAGGCGGAAGCCGACTTCCGTTATACTCTCACGCGCGTGCGCGAGAACGGCGAGAGCATCGCCCTGCTCGGTGGCGAGGACGAGGAGCGCGAGGGCATCGACCGCAACTTCACCAACGTGCTCCAGCAATGGGCGCGACTCGCCGGCCAGCATATGCGCACGACGCTGGTGTCGCAGGGCTCGAGCCTCGTTGCTCCCGTGGTCCCTCTCTTGCTCTGCGCACCGAAATTCCTCGATGGCAGCATGACGCTCGGACAGGTGATGCAGGCGACTTCCGCCTTCACCATCGTGCAGAGCGCCTTCGGGTGGCTGGTCGACAACTATCCGCGGCTCGCCGACTGGAACGCCTGCGCGCGCCGCATCGCCTCGCTGATGATGTCGCTCGATGGTCTCGAGCGCGCGGAGCAAGGCGACGGTCTCGGCCGCATCAGGCGTGGCGAAACCGGGAATGAGGCGATGCTCGAATTGCGCGACCTTTCCGTCACTCTCGACGACGGCACCGCGGTGGTCGGTGAAACCGAGGTGGTCATCGAGCCCGGCGAGCGCCTGCTGGTGGCCGGTGAATCCGGCACCGGAAAGAGCACTCTGGTGCGCGCGATCGCTGGCCTGTGGCCATGGGGTGGTGGCAGCGTCAACCTCCACCCCGACCGACGGCTTTTCATGCTGCCGCAGCGTCCCTATGTGCCGACCGGAACCCTGCGTCGCGCCGTCGCCTATCCCGGCGCCGCCGAAGACTGGACGGTCGATGAGATCTGCGCGGCCCTGCGCAAGGTCGGCCTCGATCATCTCAAGGAGAAGATCGAGGAAGAGGGCCCGTGGGACCAGACGCTCTCGGGCGGTGAGAAGCAGCGTCTCGCCTTCGCGCGCCTCCTGCTGCACAGCCCGGACATCGTGGTGCTGGACGAGGCGACCTCGGCGCTCGACGAAAAGAGCCAGGACAGGATGATGAAGATGATCACGGACGAATTGCCGAAGGCGACCATCGTCAGCGTGGCGCATCGCGCCGAGCTCGAGGCCTTTCATAGCCGCAAGATCGTGCTGGAGCGGCACAAGGGCGGCGCCAGGCTCGTGAGCGACGTCGACCTCGTTCCACGCAAGGGCCGGCGACGGCTGCTCGGCCGTTTCCTGCGTCAGCGCAAGGCAACACCGAAAAAGGCGGTCTGAGCGACATTGGAGTTGCTGGCAAAACCGGCTATGCATGCGCCGCTTGCTACGAGGACTTTTGCTTGACGCCCGATACCGACCCCACGTCCGCGCCATTCGGCGCGTTCGCGCCGAATGCGGCGCAGGCTGCGATCATCTCGCTTGCGCACCGCTCCGGACTGAAGCGCGGCGCATTCCGCCCGTGGCTGTCGCGGCTGGTCGATTTGCTGCGCGCAGGTCCGGTCGACGTGCAATATCAGGGCGCCTCGTTCCGCTTGCATCATCAGGCGAGCGCGACCGAGCGCGGCGCGCTGTTCAACCCCGACTATAATCTCGACGAGCTCGACTTCCTGCGCCAGCACACGCCGGCCGGCGGCGTATTCGTCGACGTAGGCGCCAATGTCGGCACATTTGCGCTGGTGATGGCGCGCCATGTCGGCGCGATAGGCAAGGTCATCGCGATCGAGCCGCACCCGGTGACCTTCGCGCGGCTGTCGTTCAACAACGCGGCTTCGGGGTCGAGCCAGGTCCGCCTCGTGCAGGCCGCGGCGGGCGATGCCGACGGCGAGCTGATGATCGAGACCGACGGCGACAATCTCGGCGCCAGCCATGTCGTGACCGGCACGGCGACGGCAAAGGCCATCAAAGTGCCGTCGTTACGGCTGATACGCATCCTCGACGAGGCCGGCGTCACGAAAGTCGATACCCTCAAGATCGACGTCGAGGGCTTCGAAGACCGCGTGCTGATCGGTTTCTTCCGCGATGCGCCGCAAGCGCTATGGCCCCGCGCCGTCGTGATCGAGCATCTGTCACAAAACGAATGGCGCGAGGATTGTATTGCAGACATGGTCGCGCGCGGATTTGCGATCACGCGCAGGACGCGCAGCAACACCTTCCTGTCGCGCTGACGACAACCAGCAACGGAGATTCCGATGATCGATCACATGGGTTTTCCGGTTTCCGACTATGAGCGCGCCAAGGCGTTCTATGCCAAGGCGCTGGCGCCGCTCGGCTACAGCCTGATCATGGAGGTCACGCAGGAGCAGACCGGCCACGATCCCGCCGCGGGCTTTGGCGCCGACGGCAAGCCGGACTTCTGGATCGGCGGCGAAGGCGCGTTGAACAAGCCGGTCCATGTCGCGATTCTCGCAAAAGACCGCACCACGGTGGATGCCTTCTACAAGGCGGCGATTGCGGCCGGCGGGCGCGACAACGGGCCGCCCGGCATTCGCGCACATTATCATCCGACTTACTACGGGGCGTTCGTGCTCGATCCAGATGGTCACAACATCGAAGCCGTCTGTCACGCGCTCGAATAAGCCTGTTCCATCGCCACCATGCGCGGGAACATCGACGCATTGGCAACGTTATCGTCTTTCGAGCAACGACATGTCGATGATGGATGATGCCGATCGAACCCCCGGAGATTCCGCCGGCAACACCGGGCACACCGAGTGAGCCGCCACCAGGAATTCCGCCGGGCAATCCGCAGCCCGATATCACGCCGCCGGTGCGCGAGCCCGGCGAATCACCACGCCCCGATGAATTGCCCGGGCGTGTCCCGGAGGAGATTCCGCCGCGCGGACCGAACGGACCGCGCACGCCGAATCCCGCGACGGATGCGAATTTGTCGCACCGTCACATCTGAGGCGATTGCAAGATGGGCCTGAATGCGCAATGAACGTCGATGTTCTGAAGTGATTTGCATGCAGAAATAAATCGAGACGCGGCTGCTTCGCACGCCACAATCCGGCCTAATGCGTATCCGTTGATCGCAACACTGACTCTCCAAACTCTACAAGAACCTTCCCTAGGATCTCACCACATGACTCAATTTCGCTTCGTGCTGCTTGCCACGACGGCTCTGACCGCGATGCCATTCGCAAGCTCCGCATCGCACGAGCAAAGCGCACCCATCGTGATCGCGCAGGCGCAGGGCGAAGTCGGCCCTGACGGAAAACCGAAGCAGCCATCCCGGGAGCAGCCAAAGGCGCCGGGACAACAACCGCCGGCCGCCCGCCCCACACCGGCCCCGCCGCCTCCGCCGGCAGCCCCTGCGCGTCCCACTGCGCCGCCGCCGACCGCAGCTCCGCCGCACGCACCGTCTCCGACACCGCCGCCTCCCGCGCCGGCCCGGCCGACGCCTCCACCACCACCGCCACCGGCTGCGGCTCCGAAGCAGCCGTCAACGCCTCCGGCGGCGGCCCCGCAGCAGCATGCGCCGACACCGCCGCCTCCGGCCACGGCGCCCTCGCGCGTGGCGCCGACGCCAACACCGCCGCCTTCGGCCGCGCCCTCGCGCGTTGCCCCGACACCGACGCCTCCGCCGCCAGCGGTTGCGCCTCCAGCCCGCGTCGCTCCGACGCCAGCACCTGCTCCGACGCCAGCACCGGCAGCGCCAACGACTCGCGCCACGCCGACACCTGCACCAACTGCGACGCCCGCACCTGCTGCACCGGCGGCACCAACGACTCGTGCCACGCCAACGCCTGCGCCGACTGCGACGCCAGCGCCGGGTGGTACGCCGACCCCGCCACCATCCGGGCGTCCGGGCCCGGCACCGACGCCTGCACCGGGTGTCGCGCCAGCACCGACCGCAACACCCGCTCCCGGCGGAGCCACGCCGCCAACCGGCCGCCAGGGCGCAACACCGCCAGCCGGCACACCGCCTGCGCCGCAGGCGGGCGCCCCGGCCCGGCCCACGCCTCCCGCCGGCGCCGCGGCGCCGACTGTCGTCCCTGGCACGGCAGCCGCAACGCCGCCGCCCAACAGGGCGCAATACGCTCCGCCGACGGTTGCGCCGGCCTTCCGGGCCGCGCCTACGGTCGCAGCACCGCTGCCGCCACCGCCGCGCCCCCCACAGCGTGACCTGACGCCGCTCGCGATCGGCGCAGGCGTGGTGGCCGGTGCCGTGATCGGCGCGACCATCGCCGACTACCGCAACCAGCGGCAGGAGATCGTCGAAGGCGGTCGCACCGTCTACACCGAGCCGGACCGCATCATCATCCGCGATCCAGGCGGGCAGGCCTACGTCCGCGGCAACGATCTCTATCGCTTCCGCTATGGCGCCCGCGACATCCGCAGCGAGACGATCGGCGGCGAGACCCGCACCGTCGTGATCCGTCCCGACGGCAGCGAGGTCATCACCGTGGTCGGTCCGGACGGCCAGTTGCTGCGGCGAATCCGCAGGGACCCCGGCGGGCGCGAGATCGTCATCATCGACAACAGCTACCGCGATCCGCGGTCGGTCGGCGGCTTCTATGTCGACGTGCCGCCGCCGGTGGTCAACATTCCCTACGATCGCTACATCGTCGACGCCCAGGAGGCGTCGCCGGACGTGATCTACGAGACCATGGAGGCACCGCCGGTGCAGCGGATCGATCGGCGCTACTCGCTCGACGAGATCCGTTACAGCCCGAATGTTCGCATGCAGATGCCGAGCATCGACGTCAACACGATCAACTTCGAAACGGGATCGTGGACCATCCCGCCGGACCAGGCTGCAAGGCTGCAAGTGATCGCCGACGGCCTCAACCGGGCGATCCAGCGCAACCCGCGCGAGGTGTTCCTGATCGAGGGACACACCGACGCGGTCGGCAACGACGTCGACAATCTGTCATTGTCGGACCGCCGTGCGCAGGCCGCGGCCGAATTGCTGACGCAGCAGTTCGGTGTGCCGGCGGAGAACCTGACGTCGCAGGGCTACGGCGAGCAGTATCTGAAGGAGCAGACGGACGGACCGAGCCGGATCAACCGGCGTGTCACCATCCGTCGCATCACCCCGCTGCTCAATGGCGGTCAGGCCTCGCTGCCACCGCCGCCGCCCGGCACCGCGCCGCCGCGGTGAGGCGAAGCGTACAAATGGCGAAATGGCCGGGAGCGATCCCGGCCATTTTTGTTTGCTCTCGCGTAGGGTGGGCAGAGGCGCGCTCTTCGCGTGCCGTGCCCCCCACTTCTGTTTACAATCGGGGCAAGATGGTGGGCACGCTTCGCTTTGCCCACCCTACGGGAGCATCACCCCTTGTCGCTCTCGAGCCTGAAGATCTGCGAGCCTTCGCCGCCCGACAGCAAGCCGTTCTCGGTGTAGAGCTTGAGCTTGGTGCGGGTGTCGGCGATGTCGAGGTTGCGCATGGTAAGCTGGCCGATGCGGTCGGCCGGCGTGAACGCGGCGTCCTCGACCTTCTCCATGCTCAGCCGCTCCGGCGCATAGGTCAGGTTGGGGCTCTCGGTGTTGAGGATTGAATAGTCGTTGCCACGACGCAGCTCCAGCGTCACCTCGCCGGTGACGGCGCGCGCGACCCAGCGCTGCGCGGTCTCGCGCAGCATCAGCGCCTGCGAATCGAACCAGCGGCCCTGATAGAGCAGACGGCCGAGGCGCAGGCCGCTGACGCGGTATTGCTCGATGGTGTCCTCGTTATGGATGCCGGTGACGAGGCGCTCATAGGCAATGTGCAAGAGCGCCATGCCCGGCGCCTCATAGACGCCGCGGCTCTTGGCCTCGATGATGCGGTTCTCGATCTGATCGCTCATGCCGAGGCCATGGCGGCCGCCGATCGCATTGGCTTCGAGGAACAGCGCGACGGGATCGGCGAAGGTCTGGCCGTTGAGCGCCGTGGGCTGGCCCTCCTCGAAACGCACGACGACCTTCTCGGCCTTGACGGCGCAATCGTCGCGCCAGAACGGCACGCCCATGATGGGATTGACGATCTTGATGCCGCTGTCGAGGCTTTCGAGATCCTTCGCCTCGTGTGTGGCGCCGAGCAGATTGCTGTCGGTCGAGTACGCCTTCTCCGCGCTCATCTTGTACGCAAAACCCTGGGCGGTCATGAACGCCGACATTTCGGCGCGGCCACCAAGCTCGTCGATGAACTGCTGGTCGAGCCAGGGCTTGTAGATGCGCAGGCTCGGATTGGTCAAAAGGCCGTAGCGATAGAAGCGCTCGATGTCGTTGCCCTTGAAGGTCGAGCCGTCGCCCCAGATGTTGACGCCATCTTCCTTCATTGCAGCAACCAGCATCGTGCCGGTCACGGCGCGCCCGAGCGGCGTGGTGTTGAAATAGGTGATGCCGCCGGTCGAGATGTGGAAGGCGCCAGACTGGATCGCGGCGATGCCTTCGTGGACGAGCTGCGTGCGGCAATCGACCAGCCGCGCCTTCTCCGCGCCGAACTCCATCGCCTTGCGCGGGATCTCGTTGTAGTCGGCCTCGTCCGGCTGGCCGAGATTGGCGGTATAGGCGTAGCAGCGCGCGCCCTTCTGCTTCATCCACAGCAGCGCTGCGCTGGTGTCGAGACCGCCGGAGAAAGCGATGCCGACTTTTTCCCCCTTGGGCAGGCTCTTCAGAATCGTAGTCATGGCGCTTCCAATCGGATCTTAAGGGGCTGATGTCGTCTTCGGTTTGGACTTGCGCGATTATCAAATTTCGCGCGCATGGGCACGCCTTTAATGGCTCACATCGACGCCGCCGGGCCGGTTTTGCGGCCGAACAGGCGCAACCGGAGCCGATAGGCCGGCCAGGCCAAGCGGGTCAGGGCGGCATCGACCGCCTCGTCGGAAAACCGTGTCCGCGGCCAGCGGTAGATCAGGGCGTAGGCGAGCCAGATCACGACGAAGGTGACCAGGCCCGCGATCGAGACGTCGGTGAAGAAGTGCCCGCCGAATGCCATGCGCAGGCCGCTGGTGACGGTACCGAACACGACGGCCGCGGCATAAGCGAGCGGCCGCCAGGGCGGCGGCGCCAACGCCGCCGGCGCCAGCGTCCAGAACGCGGTCGCGCCCTCGCCGGAGAAGAACGAGCAGTTGCGTCCGCAGCCGCCGCGCGGATCCCACCACGGCACGAATGGCAGATCGCCGGCGAACTCGGTCACGACCACCGGGCGCGGCCGTCCCCAATAGGACTTGAAGGCGAGATTGGTGAGGATGCCGGCCGACAGCGTCAGCGTCACCAGAAGGAAGACGACCGTTCGTCCCGAGACCATCAGCGGCCGGTCGGGCCTGATCAGCTTGACCACCAGCGCCACGATCGAGGGAGCTGCGAACGCCCAGGCGATCCACATCGCGGCATCGCGCGCGAAGCTCGCCCAGCCATTCAGCTTGAGCGGAAACGTCTTCGTCTCGGGATCGAAGAACAGCGCGGCGAGCTTGAGATCGAGCTCGGGAAAGACGCCGAAGACGACGCCGATCACGAGCCACAGCGCCAGCGCGATGAAGAGTCCGGTCCGGTTCATGGCGCGCGGTTTAGCCGAGCGGAGAGTGGATGAAAACCCCGCCGCAGCTCATTCCGGCCGCGAGGCGGCGGGCAGCGGCGGGGGCGGCTTGCGCGGGGCCGGCGGATGGCGCCAGGCACCGGCGTTGCGACCGGCGATCATCCAGTAGACGACGCCGGCAACGATGCCAGCTCCAGTCATGATTTCCAGGTGGCGGCGAACGATGCCCTCGAATTGCAGCGTCTCGGGATGAAAGGGAATGAGGCCGAGATAGCAGGCAAGCCCGACGAGCCCGCCGCCGACCGCGTAGGCGAGCGCGCTGCGGATATAGAAGGCCTCGGTGATCGCGACAATGACCATCGCCGGCAACAGCGCAAAGCCGGAGACGAAGATGAAGCCAAAGCCGAGCAGGATGTCGATCGTGCCCTCATCGACGGGACCTGCGCCGAGATCGGAGAATTCCGGAAACAGCAGCGCAGCCACGACGATCATGCCGCCGACCAGGCATGAGACCAGAAAACCGATGAAGATCACGACGAGGCGTCCGATCAATGCCATCGGTCGAATCCATCATCATTGAGCGTGAACAGCACCACATCCCCCGCCGTCATGCCCAACCCCGCCTGTGGCCATGACGGATGTTGATGGCCGCTTCATGTCAATCGGTCATCGCCATCGCGCGCAGCGCCTGACGCTCGCGGGCGGAGAGCTTTTCCGTCTCCGACTTGAGCTGGCCGCAGGCGGCGAGGATGTCGCGGCCGCGCGGCGTACGCACCGGCGAGGAATAGCCTGCGTTGAAGATATATTCGGAGAATTTTTCGATCTGGTCCCAGTCCGAGCATTCATAGGCCGTGCCGGGCCAGGGATTGAACGGGATCAGGTTGATCTTGGCCGGGATGCCCTTGAGCAGCTTCACAAGGAGCCTGGCGTCGTCGAGGGAATCGTTGACGCCCTTGAGCATCACATATTCGAAGGTGATGCGGCGCGCATTCGAGGCGCCAGGATAATCGCGGCAGGCCTGCAACAATTCCGCGATCGGATATTTGCGATTGAGCGGTACGAGCTCGTTGCGGAGTTCGTCGCGCACCGCATGCAGCGAGATCGCGAGCATGACGCCGATCTCGTCGCCGGCGCGCACGATGTTCGGCACCACGCCCGAGGTCGACAGCGTGATGCGGCGGCGGGAGATGCCGATGCCCTCATTGTCTCCGACGATGAGCAGCGCATCGCGCACCGCGTCGAAATTGTAGAGCGGCTCGCCCATGCCCATCATCACGATGTTGGTGACGAGGCGCGTGCCGTTCTCGCGATCGGCCCAATCATTCAGGCGATCGCGCGCCACCATCACCTGCCCGACGATCTCGCCGGCGGTGAGGTTGCGCACCAGCCGCTGCGTGCCGGTGTGGCAGAACGCGCAATTCAAGGTGCAGCCGACCTGCGAGGAGACACACAGCGTGCCGCGATCGGTCTCGGGGATGTAGACGCACTCGACCTCGTGCGCCCTCTCGACATTGTCGCCGCTCGGCAGGCGCAACAGCCATTTGCGGGTGCCGTCGCTGGAGATCTGCTCGGCCACGACTTCGGGCCGATCGACGGTGAAGTGCTTTGCGAGCTCGGCGCGGATGTCCTTCGAGATCGAGGTCATCTCGTCGAAACTCTTGGCGCCGCGGAAATAGATCCAGTGCCACAATTGCTGCACGCGCATCTTGCGCTGCGCGGGCGCAACACCGATCTCGCCGAGGCGTTCGGCCAGCTCGCTGCGCGACAGGCCAATGAACGAGGGCCTCGCCGGCGGCACATAGGTTTCGAGCGGAGTCTTCTCCAAGGGTAGCCCGGCTGCGGCAACGGTATTGGTCAATTGAACGCTCATCGTGGTTCTGGCTTGAGAAAACTCGCCCCCCTCTTCCTGAGGAGCGTGCCTTGCACGCGTCTCGAGGGATGAAGGCCCGGATCAAGCACCTCGGCCCCGCGGTTCGAGACGGCGCTTGTGCGCCTCCTCACCGTGAGGGGAAACAGTGTTCAAATAGGCGTTCGAAAGTCCCCAAACAACGCCAAAATAGCTCGAAACCGCGCTACCGCTTGCAGTCCTGCGCTATACGATCAAGGGCCTGCGCGAGGCCCTTGAGCGAGAAGGTGTCGGAGGTCTCGGTCCCCTTGGCCGAGACGCCCTTGACCACGAGATCGGCGGATTTGCGCATGGCCTCGACCATCCGCTCCTCCTCTGCCGCGTTCTTGATCCAGAGGCCGTCGCCTTGCGTATACATCGCGTAGGACGCGCCCCCGACCTCGAGCGTCGATTCCGAGCCCGGCTTCAGCGCGTAGCCGATCATGACCGAGACTTCGTTGCTGACCTTCTCCGACGGCCGGGTCGAGACGAAGGCGTAGGCCGGATCGCGCGGGCGGTTCGGCGGATTGGTCTTCGATGACGAGGGTTTTGCCAGCGCAAAACAGACTTTCTTGCCGTTTGGCGTCGCCGCATAGGCACCCCAGGTGCCGAACTGGCCGATCAGGGTCGGTTCCGCGCCCCCTGCAATGGCCGGGGGCGGCGTCACCGGCTTGCTCTCGGGCTTTGCGGCCGTCTTGGCAGCCGCGGCCGGCTTAGCCGCTGTTTTGGGCGCCGCTTGCGCCGGTTGCGCGGTTTGCGCGGTTTGCGCGCGCGCAAGATCGGCCGTCCCGCACGCCACCACGCCAGTCATCAAGGATAAAAGGAGCACCCGCCACATTCTGGAGTGGTTCCCTCAATATTGTGACTGGAAGATGGCCCGGTCGGACTTTGTCCCACGGCCAAAATAACCGGTAAGCGCCTGATTCGGAACGAGGTTACAGGGAAGAAAGTCCTAGCCGATGGTCTAACTCTTGGACCTTGCGGTGTGCTGCGCGGCCCATTGCGCCTCGGTCCAGCCGAGCAGGTCCTCGGCGCCGGAACTGCGCAGATGGGCGCCGCCGTCGATCACCACCATTTCGCCATTGATGTAGCCGGCGCGGTCCGACACCAGAAAGCTGGCGAGATCGGCGAGCTCGGCATGCTCCCCGGTGCGGCCCAGCGGATTGCGCGACGTCCAGCCCTCATCGCGGCCCGCCGGGCGCAGCTGGCCGGAGGCGCCGGTTGTCGGGAACGGTCCCGGTGCAATCGCCACGGTGCGGATGCCCTTCGGGCCCCATTCCACGGCGAGGCTCCTGGTCATCGCAAGCACAGCCGACTTCGCCATCGCGGAAGGCACGGTGAAGGCGCGGCCGGTGATGGTCGAGGTCGAGAGGATGGAGAGCACCACGCCCCTGTGTGCGCCTTCGATCCAGCGGCGGCCCGCCGCAAGCGTGCAATACATCGCGCCGTGCAACGTCGGCGCCAGGATCGCGTCCGCCGCACGGAACGAGAGACGCTCGCTCTGCGCGATGAAGGTCGCGGCCGCATTGTTGACGAGGATATCGAGCGGCGCCTCGCGCCAGATCTGATCCATCAGACAATCGACCGCGGCACCGTCGCGGATATCGCAGACGATGGTCGTGACCTTGCCGCCGATCTCGTTTCGCATCTCGCTGGCCGCAGCCTCGAGGCGATCGAGCTTGCGGCCGCAGATCACGAGCTCGGCGCCGAGCGTGAGGAAGCGACGCGCCATCGCAGCACCGAGTCCGGAGCCGCCGCCGGTGACCAGGATGCGCTTGTCGCTGAGCAGGCCCGTTTCAAACATCGTTTGAATCCTCCGCGCTGTATTGTGGCCCGGCTTCAAATCCGGCAAAAACGAGCCCAACAATAATTCCGATCTCGAAACGCCAACATGTCTACGAACGTGTGTCTCAAGAAGGTGTCGCCATGAAAGCCATCCTCTGCTCGCAATATTGCCAACCCGACGATCTCGTCCTGGCCGATGTGCCGGATCCGGTGGCAGGGCCCGGCGAAGCCGTGATCGCGATCAAGGCGGCGGCGTTGAATTTCTTCGACATCCTGATGATCCAGGGCAAGTACCAGATCAAGCCACCGTTCCCGTTCTCGCCGGCCGCCGAGGTCGCCGGCGTGATCGAGAGCATCGGCTCCGGCGTGACCGATCTGAAAGTGGGCGATCGCGTGGTGGCCTCCTGCGGCCATAACGGCGCGCGCGAGAAGATCGCGCTGCCGGCCGCTTCGATCGTGAAGATTCCGGACAATCTCGATTATGACCGCGCGGCCGGCATCATCATCATCTACGGCACCGCGCTGCATGCGCTTGAGGATCGCGCGAGCCCGAAGCCGGGCGAGACGCTCGCGGTGCTCGGCGCAGCCGGCGGCACCGGCTTGGCGGCCTGCGAGCTCGGCAAGCTGATGGGGCTGAAGGTGATCGCCTGCGCCTCGTCGGACGAGAAGCTCGCCTTTGCGAAAGCGCACGGCGCGGAGCTGACGCTCAATTACGGCAAGGAAGATCTGAAGGAAGGACTGCGCAAGCTCACCGACGGCAAGGGCGTCGACGTCATCTTCGATCCCGTGGGCGGTGCTTACGCGGAAGCCGCGCTGCGCGCGATCGCGTGGGAAGGCCGCTTCCTGGTGATCGGCTTTGCCGCCGGCGACATTCCAAAGATGCCGCTCAATCTCGCGCTGCTGAAGGGTTGCGATATCCGCGGCGTGTTCTGGGGCGCATGGACGCGGCTCAATCCAGCGAAGAACCGTGCCAATCTGGAGAAGCTCGTGAAGTGGACGGCGGAAGGCAAGATCTCGTCCCACGTCGACCGCACCTTCCCCCTGGCGCAGACCGCGGATGCGCTGAAAGTGCTGGCCGGCCGTCAGGCGATGGGCAAGGTGATCCTGCATCCCTGACGTCGCGCGGCTGTTGCCAAACGTTGCTGAGCCTGGCTGCCGTGAGGCGTTAGACGTATACGGAGAAGCCGCGGCGCACTGGATTCCCGGCTTGTCGCCTACGCCGAAGCTTCGGCGAGCCAAGACCTCACGCCCCGGCGAAGCCGGGTCGCGGTGAATGACACTGCAGAACGTGACGAAGCCAACGTGCCACTCTCACACAGCGAATCACCGGATTTAAGGTTAAGGTTCCCTCAACCACTGCGATTAAAATTGCGGTGTGCTCCCCGCTGTTGCCTCAATCAAACCTAAATCTTTCCTGATTCGCACAAACGGTGGTCGTCTTTTGGGCTGAATCGGACGGCGATTTACCGGTTCCAGTGGCGGGGGCTTCTGGACAACCATAAGAAGACTATACCCGGGATGCCCCCAGCGCGTTGCGTTCAGTATTCGGGGAGCATTACACCATGGAGACGACGGCCTACCGTCTGTCCAACACGTCTCGAGCGTTCGACGTCGAGCAAGTGGCGACCGATCCGAACGCCATGCCCTATCATCTGGCACAGGCTGACCGGACCGAGCTTTCGCCGCACGATCCGATCCCGCTGTTTCTGTCCGATCCGCAGGGCACGCCGGATCCACGAGAGTTTACGCCCCGCCGGGTGCGGCGCATTGGCCTCGCAACGCAGATCGTGGCCAGCGTGCTGGCCGCATCCGCGATCGCCGTGCTGGTCGTGCTGTTTCAATCCGACGTCAGCCGCCTGTATGCAGTCTATGCCACGGCCTGGATCGGGAGCGTGTCGGCGGAGCAGCCGACCACACCTCCGGTCCCGGTCGCACGCCAGGCTCCGCTAAAGGACCCGGCCCGGGTGTCGAACCCGATGCAACTCGCGAGCGCAGAAACCCGCGAGGCGATCGCGCCGTCGACGCCGAGCCGCGAGGCGATCGCGACCGCCTACCAGAACGCGCTGCAAGCGCAGACGCCGACACAGGCACCGACACAGACCGCCGCCGCACCCGCCGCGTCGGTCGCGCCACCGCCCGCACCGCCGGCGCCACCTCAGCCCGTCAAAACGCTCGACGCCGATACGCTGGCCGGGCTGATGACGCGCGCCAAGAGCCTGATGGCGATCGGCGATATCGCCGCCGCCCGGCTGCTGCTCGAGCGCGCGGCGAATGCGCAGGACCCGACAGCGGCGTTCGTTCTGGCGCAGACTTTTGACCCAGCCGTGCTCGGCACCAAGGATACGCGCAGCATCACCGCGGATCCGGCCGCTGCACGGAGCTGGTACCAGAAGGCCGCCGCTCTCGGATCCGCGGAAGCACGGGCGCGCCTTACGCAACTTCAAGAATAAGACTTCAAGAATAAGACTTAAAGACAGCAGGGAACATCATGCGTAACGCTCTGAAAGTGGCGCTTGCCGCCATAATTGCGATGTGCGGCCTGTCGGCACGGGCCGAGCAGACCGAATACGACCCCAGCAAGGTCTCGGACAGCCTGAAGGCGATCTTCCAGTTCGGATCGGTCTCGACCAAGCAGGCGTTGAACGCCAACACGGTCACGCTGATCACGGGCACCATCGGCGGCACCTATGTGCAGTTCGGCGCCGACCTCGCCTCCGTGCTCGATGACGGCAACAAGCTGCGCGTGCTGCCGATCGTCGGCCGCGGCTCGGTGCAGAGCGTCGCCGACATCCTGTTCCTCCAGGGTGTCGATCTCGGCATCGTTCGCGCCGACACGCTCGACTATCTCGAGCGCAAGGGGTTTGCGAGCGACATCAAGAAGCAGTTCACCTATGTGACCAAGCTCTACAACGAGGAAATGCAGGTCATCGCGCCGAAGTCGGTTGCGACGCTAAAGGATCTCGAGGGCAAGAAGGTCAGCGTCGACTTGCCCAACGGCGGCACCTTCGTCACCGCGCTCACGGTGTTCGAGCGGCTCGGGATCAAGGCGGACTTCGTCTATATCGAGCAGCGCATCGCAATGGAGAAGCTGAAGGCCGGCGAGATCGACGCGGTGATCGTGGTCGGCGGCAAGCCGTACAAATCGGTCTCGACCTTCAACAATGACGGCCGCTTCCATCTTGCGGGCGTGGACTACGCCAAGCCGCTGCAGAGCGACTACCTGCCCGCAACGCTGACGGCAAAGGACTATCCGAACCTGATCAAGGATGGCGAGACGGTCGATACGATCGCGGTCCCGGCCGTGCTTGCGGCCTATAATTGGGGGCCGAAGACGGATCGTTACCGCAAGATCGCACTGTTCGTGGACGCGTTCTTCACGAAATTCCCGACGCTGCAGAACCCGCCCTTCCATCCCAAATGGAAGGAGGTCTCGCTCGCGGCCCCGTTGTCGGGCTGGAACAGGCTGCCGGTGGCGCAGCAATGGCTCGACAGCCACGGCGTCGAACCGGTCGCGCGCCAGCGCTTCGAGACGTTCCTGAAGCAGAACCCGACGGCGGCAAAGGTGTCCGACACCGACAAGGAAGCGCTGTTCAAGCAATTCCAGGCTTGGGAAGCGCAGAACAACGGCTCGCGGGCGCAGGCGAGGTCGGACAAGAAGTAGAACGGGGACTCTCACCGATGGTCGTCCTGGTTTGCGCCAGGACGACGTTGGGACGGCGCGCAACATATTTCTCGATGTCGTCGCCCGCGAAAGCGAAAGCGGGCGATCCAGTACGCCGCGGCCTCTCGATTCAGGCAGAACTGTCTCTGGAATACTTGTATGGGCTTGGTCAAGGATGAGTG